>DASVSW010000133.1:0-8911 GCA_036387895.1 Sphingomonas sp. | reverse complement strand
GAGTACACGGACCTGGTGGCGCGGGGCGTGATCGACCCGACCAAGGTGGTGCGCAACGCGCTGCAGGGCGCGGCGTCGGTGGCCGGCCTGCTGATCACCACCGAGGCGACGATCGCCGAGCTGCCCGAGGACAAGGCTCCGTCGATGCCCGGCGGCGGCATGGGCGGTGGCATGGGCGGCATGGACTTCTGATTTCGGACGGGAGCAGGCGAGCCTGCTCCCGACACGAAATCAGAACGGCCGGCGGGTCGGCGGCCGAGCCGCCGAACCCGTTCGACGTCCAGCGCGGGCTTCGCCCACGCCAGTCCGAGCGAAAAACGGCAAGGGCCGGAGCACCCGCTCCGGCCCTTGTCTTGTCGGGGAACAGCTCGCACTCTCGGTACATGCGGCTTCGCGACCCCTTGCCCAGCATCTACGAACCGATCGATCTCGAAACGTTCGGCCTGCTCGTGAACGGCAGCGACCGTAAATTCGAGCTGTTCGACGGCGTGATCCGGATGACGGGCCCGGCGACCCTGGCGCATGGTCGAGTCCGCACCAACCTGCTCATGGAACTGGCCGATCGCTACGACGGTACGGGTTTCTGCCCACTCATGCGTTTCGGCGTGCGTATCGAGCAGCACAGCTTTCTGCTGCCGCAGGTGGCCGTGTTCCCTCGCGATCTCGACCCGCACTCGACAGCGGGAGCTCCGGTGGTCGTCGCGGAAACGCATGCGCTCGATCGGTACGATCGCGAGCGCGACGAGCGTATCGACCTTTACCGGCGCGTGGCGAGCCTTCGAATCATCATCGTCGCCGATCCTCATCTGAAGCATGTGCAGGCGCATGTGCGGCTCGGAACCCGAGCATGGCGGGACGAGGTGTTCTTGGACGGATGCGACGTCTCGGTGCCGGAACTCGGCCTCGCGCTAAGGCACGACGAGATCTTCGCCCGCGACTAGCCCCGCAACCGCCCGCCCCCGCGCACGTTCGGACGCACGACCCGACGATCGCCGCATCCCGTCAATAGCGCCCTGTTCGACCGCCGCGCCGCGCTCCGCGGAAACGCTCCGCTGCACTTCGCGCGCTTGCGCCCGCCGCAACTCGGCATAGGTATCCTGGCCTTGGCCGCGATCTGGGCGCGATTCACGTTCGGAGGACCCGCATGAAGCTCTACTACGCGCCCGGCGCCTGCAGCCTCGCCGACCATATCGCGCTCCACGAGGCCGGCCTCGACTTCGAGCATGAGCGGGTGGACATCCGGACCAAGCGGACCGAGCACGGGCGCGATTACCGCGAGATCAATCCGAAGGGCTACGTCCCGGCGCTGACGCTCGACTCGGGCGAGCACCTGTCGGAGAACGTCGCGATCCTCGACTGGATCTCGCAGCAGTCCGCGACGCTGAAGCCGCAAGGACCGCTCGGCCACACCCGTCAGCTCGAGACGCTCGCCTACATCTCCGGCGAGGTCCACAAGGCGTTCGGCCCCCTGTTCAAGGGCGGCACGGACGAGGAGAAGGAGGCGGCCAAGGCGCAGGTCGCGAGCAAGCTCGCCTTCGTCGCCGGCACCATGAAAGGCGACTACCTCCTTGGCGAGCAGCCCGGCGTCGCCGACTTCTTCATCTTCGTGATGCTGCTCTGGGCCACCAAGCAGGGCATCGACATGCCCGACCGGCTCGTAGGCTTGCGCGATCGCCTGATGGCGCGCGACTCGGTCCGGACGGCGATGACGCATGAAGGGCTGATCGAGGCCTAGCGCTTCATCGCCTCCACCAGCTTCTTCACCTCCTGGCTGCGCCCGCGCGGCAGGATGAGGACGTCCTGGCCGCTGGCGACGACGATCAGGTCCTCGACGCCGACCAGCGCCACCCGGACGCCGTCCGACCGGACGAGGCAGTTGCGCGTGTCGATCGCCAGGACCTCGCCGCCGCCCCGGTCTTGGTGCGCGTTGCCGCGCTCGTCGGTGTCGCTGATCTCGTGCAGCGCGTCCCAGCTGCCCAGATCCGACCAGCCCATCGAGACCGGGACCACCGCCACGCGCTCCGCCTTCTCCATGACCGCGTAGTCGATCGAATCGGCCGGCGACGTCGCGAAGGCGTCCGCGTCCGGGTGGATGCGGCCGCCCTCGATCCGCGCCTTCGCCATCGCGTCCTGCGCCGCGGTCAGCATGCCGGGCGCGTGCTGCGCCAGCGCCGCCAGGTACATGTCCGCGCGGAACAGGAAGATGCCGCCGTTCCACACATGGTCGCCGGCGGCCAGCATCTCCTCCGCGCGGTCGAGCGGGGGCTTCTCGACGAAGCGGGCCACCCGGTGCACGCCGGGAGACAAGGCGTCGCCGACCTGGATCCAGCCGTAACCCGTCTCCGGCTTGTCGGGCGCGATGCCGAACGCGACGAGCCAGCCCTTGTCCACCATCGGCAACGCCGCTTCGACCGCGCGGTGGAACGCGTCGACGTCGCCGATGACGTGGTCGGACGGCATGACGAGCAACGGGTGCTCGCCACCCGCCGCGATCGCGGCGAGCGCGATCGCGGGGGCCGTGTTGCGGCCCGCCGGTTCCAGGATCAGCGCCTGGGCCAGCGTCCCCGCCTCCGCCAGCTGCTCCTCCACGAGATCGGCGTGCGCGGCGTTGGCGACGACGATCGGCGCCCCGAAGCCATCGCCGCACGCGCGCTTGGCGGTCAGCTGCAGCATCGTCTCGGCGGCGGTGAGCGCCAGAAGCTGCTTGGGCCGCTCGGGCCGAGACATGGGCCACAACCTGGTGCCGGAGCCTCCGGACAGGATCACGGGGATGACGGCGTGGCCGTTCGACTTCTCGTTCCGCATGGCGCGCCCCTAGCCGAGCCGCCGGGGAAAGCGAAACCTTCACGTCTTGTTAGCCCTGAACTGCGACACGCTGGGCCTGACGTGTCGGAATCTCTTACACGCAACCTGTCGGGGACCCTGCGGTGATCAGGCTGTTCAAGCACTATGTGCCGCATGCCGTGCTCCTGCTCGGGCTGGTCGACGCGCTGTCGCTGATCGCCGCCGGCGAGCTCGGCTGGGTGCTGCGCGCCTGGCAGATCGGCATCGACGCCGGACCGATGTCGAGCCGCCTGCCGCAGATCCTGACCTTCACCGCCGCCCTCCAGGCCGCGCTGGTCGCGGTCGGCGGGTACAGCGCGGCCTCCTTCCGATCGCTTCGTTTCGCGGCGGCGCGGCTGGCGGTCGCGGTGGGGCTGGGGATCACGGTCCTGTCCTTGATCTTCTTCATCGTGCCGGCGCTCAGTTTCTGGCGGTCCAACCTCCTCTACGCGATGATCGCGGCGGTGCTGCTGCTCGTCGCGGTGCGCGCAGGGCTCGGCCGCACGCTCGGCGGCGACATCTTCAAGCGGCGCATCGTCATCTTAGGCGCGAGATCCCGCGCCGAGCGCATCCTCGCGCTGGAGGGCGCGCCGGGTTCCAACTTCGTCGTGGCGGGGGTGGTCGCGATGGGCGAGGCCGGCCCGGCCGTGCGCGGCGCGGTGCCGCGCGAGGCGATCGCCGAGCTCGCCGCCCATGTGGTCGACCTCCGCGCGTCAGAGCTGGTGCTGGCGCTCGAGGAGCGGCGCAACGCCTTGCCCGTCAAGGACCTGCTGCGCGTCAAGACCACGGGCGTCGAGGTGGTCGACCTGTCGACTTTCCTTGAGCGCGAGACGGGCCGCATCGACCTGCAGAGCGTCAACCCGTCCTTTCTGATCTTCTCGGACGGGTTCGCGTCCGGGCGCATCCTGTCGAGCGTCTTGAAGCGCGCGTTCGACATCGTCGCCAGCCTGACCCTGCTGCTGCTGACGGGGCCGCTGATCCTGGTGACGGCGGCGCTGATCAAGCTCGAGTCGAAAGGCCCGGCCTTTTACCGCCAGCGGCGGGTGGGGCTGTTCAACGAGGGGTTCGACATCGTCAAGCTCCGCTCGATGCGGACGGACGCGGAGGTCGGCGGCCGCGCGGTCTGGGCGGCGAAGGACGATCCGCGCGTCACCCGCGTCGGCCGCTTCATCCGCAAGGTCCGGATCGACGAGCTGCCCCAGGCCTGGACCGTGCTCAAGGGCGAGATGAGCTTCGTCGGCCCCCGCCCGGAGCGGCCTCAGTTCGTCTCGGACCTCGAGCAGCACCTGCCCTTCTACGCGGAACGGCACATGGTCAAACCCGGTATCACCGGCTGGGCGCAGATAAACTACCCCTATGGCGCGTCGATCGAGGACGCGCGGCACAAGCTCGAATACGACCTCTACTACGCCAAGAACTATTCGCCCTTCCTCGACCTCCTGATCCTGCTCCAGACCCTTCGCGTCGTCCTCTGGCCGGAGGGCGCCCGGTGACGGCCGGGCTGATCCTGTGGGCGCACGCGCTGGCCGCCATCCTGTTCACGAGCCTGGCGCTCGCGCAGTGGCGGCGTGGGAGCCGCGCCGCGTTGATCGCCGCGTCGACGCTGACCGCGCTCTGGGCGCTGGCGGTGGCCGGGATCGGGCCGCAGGAGTTGCCCGCGCGGGTCGTCGAGGGGCTCCGCGATCTGGCCTGGCTATGGCTCGGCGCCTCGCTGGCGCGTGGGGAAGCGGGCGCCCGGACCCGGACGCCGCGCCTGTTCGCCTTCGCCGCCGCGGCCATGCTGCCGGTCGGCGTGATCGTCCTGGCGGTGTTCCAGGCCGTCAATCCTCTCGCCGACGCGGCCACTCTCGGATCCGCATGGATCGGCCTGAAGACGCTGACCGCGCTGACCGGCCTCCTGCTATTGCGGATGAGCCTGCGCGCCGATGGCCCGGGCCGTCTGGGCGCGGCTATCGCGATGTTGTGGGGCGTCGACCTCACCGCGTTCGGCCTGGCCTGGGCGACCAGTTGGTCGCCGATCCTGGCGCTGGCGCGGGGTGCGGCGACGCTGGGCGTGGGTGCGGGGTTCGCGCTCGCCGCGCAGCCCGCCTCCGACCGGGCGCTCCGCCTGTCGCGGAGCGTGCGCATGCGGGCGCTCGCGGCCGGCGCGTTCCTCCTCTACACCGCGCTCGTGATCGCGGCGACGGGCGTCGCCGCGTCCTTCGGCGGAGAGCACGCCCGCGCGCTGCAGACGGCGATCATAGCCGGCGCTACCGCCAGCCTGATGGCGCTGGTGTCGACGCCCTGGCTGCGCGCCTGGACGCGCGTGGTCGTCGAAAAGAACCTGTTCGGCCATCGATACGACTACCGGACCGCGTGGCAGCGCTTCACCGCCACCCTCGGCCGCCCGGGCGAGGACGGCCCGCTGCCGCGGCGCATCGTCCAGGCGGTCGCCGACCTGATCGACGCGCCCGCCGGGTTGCTGCTGGTCCGGGTGGAGAGCGGGCTGGAGGCGGCCGCCGGCTGGCGATGGGACGTCCCCGGGGAACCGGGAGGCGAGGCGCTGGCCCGGCATCTCGAACGGACGGGCCGCGTGCTCGAGCTGGACCGCGTCCGCGACCGCTCGGCGCCCGCCGCCGACGCGGCGGCCGTTCCGGACTGGATCGCTAAGGAGCCGCAAGCCTGGGCGGCCGTGCCGCTGATCCACGTGGGCGCGCTGGTCGGCGTGATCGTGCTGGCGCCTCCGCCGGTGTCGCGACCGCTCGACTGGGAGGATTTCGACCTGCTCCGCATGGCGGGGCACCAGGCCGCGAGCTACCTGGCGGAGGACCGCGCGCACACGGCGCTGGCCGACGCCGCGCGCTTCGACGAGTTCAACCGGCGCTTCGCCTTCATCCTCCACGACATCAAGAATCTGTCCAGCCAGTTGACGCTGGTCGCCCGCAACGCCGAGCGTCACGCCGACAACCCCGCCTTCCGCGCCGACATGGTGGCGACCCTGCGCGACTCCTCGGAACGCTTGTCCGCGCTCATCGCGCGCCTTTCGAACCGCTCGCCCGCGACGGGGAGACCCGGCCAGCCGGTCGACCTCGCAGCGCTCGCGGACGGCGTCGCCCGCGCGCGCCGCGCGCAGCATCCCGTCCTGGTCCAGGCCGACGGCGTCGTCCTCGCCCGCGCCGATTCGGACGCGGTCGGCCAGGCGCTGGGACATTTGGTGCAGAACGCGATCGACGCGAGCCCGCCCGGCGCCCCGGTCGCCATCACCGCGCACGCGAACGGGGGGCGGGCTTATCTGAGCGTCGCCGACTGCGGGACGGGCATGTCGCCCGCGTTCGTCCGCGACCAGCTGTTCCGGCCGTTCGCCTCCTCCAAGCCCGGCGGCTTCGGCCTGGGCGCGTTCGAGGCGCGCCAGCTGGTCCGCGCCATGGGGGGCGACCTGACGGTGGAAAGCCGCGAAGGCGAGGGGAGCCGCTTCCGGATCGAGCTCCCCGCCGCGCACGCGCTGGAGGAAGCCGCATGACCGATCGCCCCGTCCTTCTGGTCGTCGAGGACGATCCCGGCCTCCAGCGCCAGCTGAAATGGGCCTATGACGGCTACGAGGTCGTCGTGGCGGGCGATCGTCAGGCGGCGATCGACGCGGTCAGGCTGCACGAGCCCGCCGTGGTCACGCTCGACCTGGGGCTGCCGCCCGACCCCGATGGCGTCTCGGAAGGCTTCGCGTGCCTCGCCGAGATGCTGCGGCTGAAACCCGACATCAAGGTCGTCGTCGCGTCCGGGCACGGCGCGCGCGACAGCGCGCTCAAAGCGATCGCCGACGGCGCCTGGGACTTCTACGCCAAGCCGATCGACATCGACCAGCTGGGCCTGATCGTCGGCCGCGCCTTCCACGTCCACGCGCTGGAGGCGGAGAACCGCCGGCTCGCGGCGGCGGCGTCCGGCGGGTTCGGCGGCCTCGCCTACGCGTCACCCGAAATGGCCAGGGTCGCCCGTACGCTCGAGCGCGTGGCGCCCGCGGACGTGTCGGTGATGCTGCTCGGCGCCAGCGGCACGGGCAAGGAGCTGCTCGCGCGCGGGCTGCACGACGCGTCGCCCAGGCGTGCGGGCCGGTTCGTCGCGATCAATTGCGCCGCCATCCCGGAAACGCTGCTCGAGTCCGAGCTGTTCGGCCATGAAAAGGGCGCGTTCACGGGCGCGGTGCGCGCGGTCGAGGGCAAGATCGAACAGGCGCACGGCGGCACGCTGTTCCTCGACGAGATCGGCGACGTGCCGCTGCCGATCCAGGTGAAACTGCTCCGCTTTCTACAGGAGCGCGTCATCGAGCGCGTCGGCGGGCGCAAGGCGATCCCCGTCGACACGCGGGTCGTCTGCGCCACGCACCAGGACGTGGACGCGATGGTCGCGAACGGCCTGTTCCGCGAGGACCTCTACTACCGTCTGGCCGAGATCGTGGTGCGCATTCCGAAACTGTCGGAGCGGTCGGGCGACGCGGGGCTGCTCGCGCGGCACTTCGTCACCCGACACGCCAAGGCGCTCGGGCGCGACGTGACCGGCCTGTCGGCCGACGCCGCGGCCGCGATCGACGCGTGGAGCTGGCCCGGCAACGTCCGCGAGCTGGAGAACCGGGTCAAACGCGCCGTCATCATGGCGGAGGGCAAGCGCATCGCCGCCGCCGACCTCGACCTCGACGGCCAGGCCGACGTCGAGGACGCGGCGCTCAACCTGCGCGCGGTGCGCGAAGGCGCCGACCGCCGCGCCATCGCCCGCGCGCTCGCCCGCGCCGACGGCAACATCTCGGGCGCCTCCAGGCTGCTCGGGATCAGCCGGCCGACCCTGTACGACCTCCTGAAGAGCTACGACCTCCATGCCTAGCGCCGCCTATCCGCTCCTCCGCCGCAAGCGGCGCCGCAGGTTCCGACTGCCCGATCTCGGTGCCCGCGCGC
This sequence comes from Sphingomonas sp., assembly GCA_036387895.1. Lineage (GTDB taxonomy): Bacteria > Pseudomonadota > Alphaproteobacteria > Sphingomonadales > Sphingomonadaceae > Sphingomonas. The sequence continues at coordinate 1,169 of DASVSW010000133.1, read as the reverse complement.
GTCCGATCGCGATCGGGCTGATCGCTTTCTCGAGCGTGATGGCGGGCGTCTACGCCGCGACCCGGCCCGCGCCCGTCGACGTGGCGCAGGCCCTCGCGCTGAGCCGGGCGGCGCTCGCGGCGGGCAACAATCACGCCGCCAGCCACAACGCGCAGGCCGCGTTGCGCACCGATCCGGGTTCCGCCGACGCTCAGCTGCTGCTCGGCCGCGCCGAACTGGAGCTGGAGGACGGCGCCGCCGCCGAAGCCGCGCTGACCCGCGCGCGGGAGCTCGGCGCGCCCGCTGGGACGCTCTCGCACCTCCTCGCCCATGCCCGTCTGCTCCAGGGCGACCCGACGGGCGCGCTGCGGCTCCTCGAGCGCACGGCCGACCCGGCCTACGCCGCGCGCATCCGGGCGCGGGCGCTGGCGGCGCTCGGGCGGCGCGGCGAGGCGATGGCGACTTTGCGCGCGCGCCTCGCGGCCGCGCCCAGCGATGCGCGCGCGTCGTACGAGTTCGGCCGCCTCCTGTTCTTCGGCGGCGAAGTCGGCCTCGCCGACGCGGCCGTCTCCCGCGCCGCGGCGGTGCTGCCCGGCGATCCGGCGGTGCTGACGCTGAAGGGCGAGCTGGTGCGCAGCCGCTTCGGTCTCGTCGCGAGCCTCCCCTGGTTCGATGCGGCGCTGGCCCGCGACGCCTTCCATTATCCCGCGCTCGTCGAGCAGGCGGCGACGCTGGGCGAGCTCGGCCGGCACCGGGAGATGCTGGCGGCCACCCGCTCGGCGCTGCTCGCGCGGCCGGGCGACGCGCGGGCGCTCTACTTGCAGGCCGCGATGGCGGCGCGGGCGGGCGACCTCGAGCTCGCGCGCGCCATGCTCGCGCATCTGGGATCGGCGGCGACGACGATGCCAGGGGCGGCGTTGCTCGCCGGCGCGCTCGAACAAGCCGCCGGCCAGCCGGAGAAGGCGATCCGGGGCTGGCGCGAGCTCGTCCGGACGCAGCCGATGAACCTCTCCGCGCGGCGGCTGGTAGCGGGCGCGATGCTGCGCTCGGGCGACTGGCGCGGCGCGACCGACCTGCTGGCGCCCGTGGTGGCCCGGCCCGACGCCGATCCTTATGCGCTGAGCGCGGCGGCGCGCGCGGCGGAGGCGGGCGGCGACCGCCGGACCGCCGCCGCGCTGCTCGACCGCGCC
>DASVSW010000132.1:0-6078 GCA_036387895.1 Sphingomonas sp. | reverse complement strand
CCGCCCCGCCCGCCCGAACCATTTCGGCGCGAAAGTAGGGCGATTCGACGCGGCTCTTTCACCGCCACTGCTTCCTATATGCTTCCGAAGGCTAACAGCGCAGCTCGCTCGGCTCGATCCGGCGAAACTTTCCCTTATTTTCTAGGGCATTACTGGTGCTGCCGGTGAGGATTGAACCCACGACCTCAGCCTTACCAAGATGTGAGCTGCATTGACGGCGCGAGAGGTATGTTCCGGCCGATATTAGCTGGACCCGAAAGGCTGAGAATGGGTGCCTAGCTGCCGCAGCGCTCCGGATGAACTAAGGTGCCATTAGGCGATCTGAGCGCTCAGAAGCGGCCATTCCGCTTTCCACCAGAGTTACTTCCCGAATCAGGTGTTCGGCTGGGCCTAAGCACCCCTCCGCGCCTGCCTATTGTCGTGGCCGACGCAGGAGAACTAGCATGCGCACCGATGATAACACCCAGGCGCTCCAGACCTCGTTCCTGACCGAGGCGGAGGATTTTACCACATCGACCGACCCGACTGGCGGCGTGAAAGTCGCGCACGATCCCGAGAATGAGGTCACGGCGCTCGCGAGCGCCGACACGAACAGGGCGGCAACGTCGGCGCTTCGCGGCCACCCTGTGAAAAGGGCTGTCGGCGTCGCGCCGGTCGACGAGCGCCCGCACGAGCAGCAAGACGGCGACGCGTCGCCCACCGACGGCAAGGACGTCGCGCCGCCCGCGTCCGTCGTGCCCGTCGCGTCCGCCGAGAACGGCGGTGACGGTCATCCCGCGACGGGCGAGGTTGAAGAGCAGGTGTACTATCTCGACCAGGGCGCCGGGGCGGCGGAGGAAGACCTTGCCGCGATCCGGCGCAAGCTCGGGATCGCGCCGGAGGTCCGAGTCGAGGCGGGTCGGCTGAACCTCAGCGCTGGCGACGTCGCGTCCTTGCGCGCGGGCGGCGTCGTGCGCGTGCACGCCCCGCTCGACGCGGTGACTTGGTCGCCGCTGGCGTTGGGCCGCGAGGACCGCGTCGCGCCCGCGCTCATCGACCAGCGCGCGGGCGCGCGCGATCGCAGCGCACCTGAATGCGAACGGCTATTCGCTTCGCGGACGCCGTTTTCACAACAGCAACGTCGATGGCATACTCACCCGCGAGCACTATGCAGGTTCCTATCTCGACCGAACGGCGGATGATGAGAGCGTGACCCCGTCGGACGAGGATGCGATCGTGGTGCCTTGTCCGCAGATCATCGAGCCCGACGTCATGGCGCAGGTCGCAGCATCGCGCACCAAGGCCGCGCCCCGGGTCACGCCTCCGAGGATCACGAACTCGCCGGTCCTCCTGACCGGCGTTGCGCGCTGCAACGAGGGGGAGTGCGACGCCGGCCTGACCATCAGGACGGGCAAAGGCGGCCGTTACGCCTACTACACCTGCAATGCGAAGGCGTCTGCGGGCGCGGAGCGGTGCGGCGTCAAGGCGATCCGGCAGGAGGAGCTCGACCGCGTCGTCCTCGATGTACTCCTCAAGCGGGTTCTCGAGCCCGAGCGGCTGAAGCTGCTGCTAGCGCAGGTGCTGGAGCGCTCGGATGAGGCGGATGCGCGCCGTAAGGCCGACCTCGACCGGGTCCGTCGCGAGCGCGTTGCAGCGGAGGGACGGCTCAGGCGTCTGTATGAGCTGGTCGAGGAGGGACACGCCAGCGCCCGCGACCCGCTGTTCGCGGCACGATTGGGCGAGCACCGCGCGAGCATCGCGCAGCTCCAGGCGAGCGAGCGGAGCCTGTCCGGCCAGCTCGCAGCGGGCGAGCGCCGGATCGACGAAGCGACGGTCGAGCGGTTCGGGGACATGGTGCGCGACCGCCTCGTGAATGGCGAGCAGGCGCTCCGCAAGGGCTACGTCCGGCTGTTCGTGTCGGACGTCGCCTTGTCCAACTCCGAGATCCTCATCGCGGGCACGCGCACGGCGCTGGAAGCGGCGCTCGTCCACGGTGATCGCACGGGCACACCGATGGTGCCCAGTTTTGACCGGGAGTGGTGCCCAGAAGAGGACTCGAACCTCCACGCCCTTGCGAGCGCCAGCACCTGAAGCTGGTGCGTCTACCAATTCCGCCATCTGGGCACGGGGTAGGCGGCGGCCTCTAGGGGCGGGGGTGCGGCCTTGTCAACAGGGGTGGCGCTGGGCCAAGGGGCCGGCGACGGATGATCCCTGGAAGGTGGGCCGACGCGGATGATGGGCAAGCTGGTTACGGTGTTCGGCGGGAGCGGCTTCCTGGGGCGCTACGTGTCCCAGGCGGTGCTGCTCGCCGGCGGGCGGCTGCGCGTAGCGCAGCGCGACCCGCGCCAGGCCTGGTTCCTGAAATCGCTGGGCCAGCTTGGCGGCACCCAGTCGGTGGGCGCGGACCTGCGCCGCCCCGACACGCTGGCGCGCGCCGTCGAGGGCGCGGATGCGGTGATCAACCTCGTCGGCATCCTCAAAGGCGATTTCCAGGGGGTCCATGTCGACGGCGCGCGCGCGCTGGCGAAGGCCTGCGCGGCCGCTGGCGTCGACGCGCTCGTCCACGTCTCCGCGATCGGGGCCGATCCGGCCTCGCCGTCCGCCTATGGCCGCAGCAAGGGCGAGGGCGAGCGCGCGGTCCTCGACGCCTTCCCCCGCGCGACGATCCTCCGCCCCTCGATCGTCTTCGGCCGCGAGGACCAGTTCGTGAACCGCTTCGCCGGGCTGATCAGCCGGTTGCCGGTGGTGCCGATCATGAGCCCCGCCACGCGTTTCCAGCCCGTGTTCGTGGGCGACGTCGCCGACGCGGTCGCGGCCGTGCTGAAGGACGCCGCGGCGCACGCCGGCCGCACCTACGAGCTCGGCGGGCCGGACGTGATGACCATGGCGGAGCTCAACCGCTTCATCGCGCAGGAGACCGGGCGCGACCCGACCTTCGTCGAGGTGCCGGACGCGGTCGGCTCGATGATCGCCAAGCTCGGCTTCCTGCCCGGCGCGCCGATCACCGCCGATCAATGGGCGATGCTCCAGCGCGACAACGTCGTGGAGCCGGGCGCCCCCGGCCTGCGTCAGCTCGGGATCACGCCGACGCCGCTCGCCGCGATCGCGCCCTCCTATCTCGTCCAGTACCGCCGCCAGGGCCGCTTCGGCCGCCGCGGCTCGGGCTGGGCGGCGTAGGGCCTTCGCGGGTCATCCTGCTCTATCCGCCGTCATGCTGAACTCGGTTCAGCAACCACCGTCGTGCGCGCGGCTCGCCTGTGGTCTTGCGCGCACGGCTGGACCCTGAAACGAGTTCAGGGTGACGGCGGGGAAGGGCAGGGTGCCTCGGCCCCTCGCCTACTTGATACGCCTACCGGAGCCTCACCTTGTCCGACATCCTCGTCGCCATCCTGCTCGGCATCGTCGAGGGGATCACCGAGTTCCTGCCCGTCTCGTCGACGGGCCATCTGATCCTCGCCACCGAACTGCTCGGCTATGACGCCGCGCGCTGGGCGGTGTTCAACATCGCGATCCAGCCGGGCGCGATCCTGGCGATCGTGGTGCTCTACCGCCGCACCTTCTGGGCCGTGGCGCAGGGGCTCACGCGCTGGGAGCCGGGCGCGGTGGCCTTCGTACGTAACCTGCTCCTCGCCTTTTTCCCCGCGGTGATCCTGGGCCTCCTGTTTGACGACCAGATCGAGGCGCTGCTGGAGAACGCGGCGGTGGTCGCCTGGGCGTTGATCGCGGGCGGGATCGCGATCCTCGTCGTCGAGCGGCTCGCCCGGACCGACAACGTGCTGGGCGTCGCCGGCGTCTCGGTCGCTCAGTCGGTCAAGATCGGGCTCGTCCAGTGCCTCGCCATGGTGCCCGGCGTCAGCCGGTCGGGCGCCACCATCATGGGCGCGATGGCGTTCGGCATCGACCGGCGCACCGCGGCCGACTTCTCCTTCTTCCTGGCGCTGCCGACGCTGTCCGGCGCCACCGCGCTCCAACTGTTCAAGCACCGCGACGAGGTGGGCGCGGACGACCTCCAGCTGATCGCGGTCGGCTTCGTCGTCTCCTTCGTCGTCGCGCTCGCGGTGGTGAAGGCGTTCATGGCGGTGGTGACCAAGCACGGTTTCGCGCCCTTCGCCTGGTACCGGATCGTCGCTGGCGCCGCGGCGCTAATCTGGCTCGGACTCCGATAAGACCGGATCGGGCGTTCCGAGCCGGCCTGCTCACGCCGCTTGCGCCGAACCGGCGTCGACTCGCGCCAGAGTACGACAACACACATGCCATAAAGACATTATTCTGCGTGACAGGCCTGCTCCCGCGTAATAAGCGTGCGCCGAAAGGAGCCGTTGGATGGCGATCGAGTCGATGCTGAAGTTCGCCGCGCGCGATCAGGCTTATCCCGACAAGCGCGCCGCCGGCGACCGGGTCGCCGACTTCCGCGAGCTCGCCGACCGGTACGCCGCCCCCGACGCGGGCGATCAGGCCGGGCGCTGCTCGCAATGCGGCGTGCCCTATTGCACGGTCCATTGCCCGCTCCACAACCACATCCCCGACTGGCTGCGCCTGACCGCCGAGGGGCGGTATCGCGAGGCGTACGAGCTCTCCAACGCCACCTCGACCATGCCCGAGATCTGCGGCCGCATCTGCCCGCAGGACCGGTTGTGCGAGGGCAATTGCGTGGTCGAGTTCACCGGCCATGGCGCGGTGACGATCGGCTCCGTCGAGCGCTTCATCACCGACAAGGCGTGGGACGAGGGCTGGGTGGAGCCCGTCGCGGTCGGGCCATCACGCGGCCAGTCGGTCGCGATCATCGGGGCGGGGCCGGCGGGGCTGTCCGCCGCCGATTACCTGCGCACCTACGGCTACGATGTCCATGTCTACGACCGCCACGACCGGCCGGGCGGTCTGCTGACCTACGGCATCCCCGGCTTCAAGCTCGAGAAGCCCGTGGTGATGCGCCGCGTCGAGCGATTGCGTGAGGCCGGCGTCGTCTTCCACGGCGCGTTCGAGGTCGGCCGCGACGCCTCGTTGGACGATCTCCGCGCGCGCCACGACGCCGTTCTGATCGCGACCGGCGTTTACAAGGCACGGCAGGTCGACGTGCCCGGATCGGATCTGCCCGGCGTCGTCGAGGCGCTCGACTATCTCACCGCGTCCAACCGCAAGGGCTTCGGCGACGCTCTCCCCGCCTTCGACTCCGGCGCGCTCGACGCGCGCGGCCGCCACGTGGTGGTGATCGGCGGCGGCGACACCGCGATGGACTGCGTCCGCACCGCCGTCCGCCAGGGCGCGGCGTCGGTTCGCTGCCTCTATCGCCGCGACCGCGCCAACATGCCCGGCTCCGCGCGCGAGGTCGCGAACGCGGAAGAGGAGGGCGTCGAGTTCGTCTGGCTCGCCCAGCCCACCGCCTTCGTCGGCGCCGCCCATGTCGAGGGCGTCGAGGTCCGCCGCATGCGTCTTGGGACCGCCGACGCCACCGGCCGCCGCGCACCCGAGCCAGACGGGGCCGCGCCCGACACGATCCGCGCCGACCTGGTGGTCAAGGCGCTCGGCTTCGACGCGGAGGACCTGCCGGCGCTGTTCGGCGCGCCCGACCTCGGCGTGACCCGCTGGGGTACGGTGCTGGTCGATTCCAAAACGATGATGACCAGCCTCGACGGCGTCTTCGCCGCCGGCGACATCGTCCGCGGCGCCAGCCTCGTCGTCTGGGCCATCCGCGACGCCCGCGACGTCGCCGCGAGCATGCACCGCTGGCTCAAGGCGCGGGCCGGGCAGGGGAGGATGGCGGCGTGACCGACCCCCGCCAGCACCTGGCCGAACACGGCATGTACCGCCCGGACTTCGAGTCCGACGCGTGCGGCGTGGGCCTGGTCGCCGCGACCGACGGCCGCCCGTCGCGCCGCGTCGTGCAATCCGCGATCGACGCGCTGAAGGCGGTTTGGCACCGCGGCGCCGTCGACGCGGACGGGAAGACCGGCGACGGCGCGGGCATCCATATCGACCTGCCCGCCGGCTTCTTCGACGACGCGATCGCCGCGTCGGGGCACAAGGTCATGCCCAACCGGCTCGCGGTCGGCCAGATCTTCCTTCCGCGCACCGATCTCGGCGCGCAGGAGGCGTGCCGGA
>DASVSW010000131.1:0-1929 GCA_036387895.1 Sphingomonas sp. | reverse complement strand
GTCGATCGGCCATCGCTCGTCGCGGCGCTGGCGCGCGCGATGGACAAGGCGGGCCGTCGGCCTGACTGCTTCGTCCAGGTGAACATCGGCGCGGAGGAGCAGAAGGGCGGCTGCGCGATCGCCGATGCGCCCGCGCTGATCCGCGCGGCGCACGATGCGGGGCTGCCGGTCGCGGGGCTGATGTGCGTGCCGCCCGCGGCCGTCGAGGCCGCGCCTTACTTCGCGCTGCTGGCTAAGATAGCGCGCGACGAGGGGCTGTCGGGATTGAGCATGGGGATGTCGGACGATTTCGAGACGGCGGTGACGCTGGGCGCGACGCATGTCCGGGTCGGCTCCGCGCTGTTCGGAGCGCGGGCGTGAGGTGCGCTCGATGAGGTTCGGGGCGCTACTGTTCGACTTCGACGGCGTGCTGATCGAGAGCGAGTACGCCGGCAACCGGCAGATCGCCGAATGGCTGTCGGCCAACGGCCATCCCACGACGCCGCAGGAGGCCATGGACCTCTTCATGGGGCTGTCCGGCCCGGACTTCCACGCCGCGCTCGAGAAGCGGATCGGCGGACCTCTGCTGTCGTCCTTCGCCGAAGCGCGGCGGGCGGAGGACGAGCGCGCAGTGCGCGAGGGCGTCGGCGAGGTGGCGGGGGCGGTCGACTTCGTGCGGGCGCTGCCGGCGGACCTGCCGCGCGCGATCGTGTCGTCGAGCACGACCGCCTGGATCAGGGCGCATCTCGGCCATCTCGGGCTCGACGACGCCTTTCCGCACGTCTTCAGCGGCAAAGAGCATGTGACGCGCGGCAAGCCCGCGCCCGACCTCTACCTGCTCGCCGCCGAGCGGTCGGGGGTGCCGATCGGAGAGTGCGCGGTGATCGAGGACTCGCCGGTGGGGGCCACGGGCGCGATCGCGAGCGGGGCGTACGTGATCGGGCTGTGCGCGGGAACGCATTGCGGGGCCGGGCACGGCGATCGGCTGCGCGCGCTGGGGGTGGATGCGGTGGCGGCTTCGTGGAGCGACGTGACGCGCCTTCTCGATCCTCCCCTGTAAGGAGAGGTGGCCGGCGCAGCCGGACGGAGGGGTGTCGCGGGTGGCGAGCGAGGAGCTCGTCTTTCAAGCGGGGACACTCCTCCACCATGCTTCGCATGGTCGCCCCCCCTCCGGGGGAGGATCAGAGTTGGTGGCCGGTCCGGTCCCTCTTGGTCGCCAGGTACCGCTCGTTATGCGGGTTGGGCGGCAGATGATGCGGCACCCGCTCGACGACCCGCACTCCTGCCGCCTCCAGCCCGGCGACCTTGGCGGGGTTGTTCGTCAGGAGGCGCACCCGGTCCTGGCTCAATAGCGTCAGCATCCGCGCCGCCACGCCGAAGTCGCGGGCGTCGACGGCGAAACCGAGGCGCGTGTTGGCGTCCACCGTGTCGAACCCCTGATCCTGGAGCGCGTAGGCGCGCAGCTTGTTGACGAGGCCGATCCCGCGCCCCTCCTGGCGGAGGTAGAGGAGGACGCCCCAGCCCGCGTCCGCGATGGCCTTGATCGCGGCCTGGAGCTGCGAGCCGCAGTCGCATTTCAGCGAGCCCAGCACGTCGCCCGTCAGGCATTCGGAGTGTAGGCGGACGAGGGGCGGCCGGCCGTCCGGGCGGCCGATGAGGAGCGCCACGTGCTCGTCGGCAGACTCGGGGCTGCGGAAGGCGGCGATCTCCGCGTCCTCCGCGAACGCGACGGGCAGGCGGGCGCGGACGGCGAGCGAGAGGCGGCGGGCGTCCTCATGCGCGTCGATGTCGGCGGGCGACAGCCGCACCTCCGGCTCGGCGGCGCCGACGAAGAAGGCGGGGAGCAGCCCGGCGATCCGCGCGAGCCGGAGCGCGGCCGCCGCCGGGGCGGGATCGGCGAGGGGCAGCGCGCGGAAGGGGCCTTTCAGCGGCGTCGCCAGGTCGAGCTGC
>DASVSW010000130.1:0-8383 GCA_036387895.1 Sphingomonas sp. | reverse complement strand
TATCTGGAGGCGTCGATGGACAGCTTTCGCCGCAACCAGGCCCAGTTCCGTTCCGCCGTGGAGGGCGCGTGGTCGGGCACTCCCTTCGCGGAGATCGCCAGGCGCAACATGGCGATGTTCGAGGCCGCCGCCTCCGCCTTCAAGCCGCCGGCCGCAAAGCCGGCCCAGGCTTCCGTGCAGGCCAAGGACGACGAGATCGCCGCGCTGAAGGCCGAGCTCGCCCGACTGCGCGACAAGGTCGACAAGCTGGCGAGGTGAGTCGCCGCCGTCTCCCGCGCGAGCGGGAGACGGCGGAAGCCGCTTACGCCGGCTTGACGAACTTTAGCGTGAAGCGGTCGCTTTCGCCGATCGCCTCGTACTTCGCCCGGTCCACGTCCTTCAGCCGGAGGTTCGGCGGCAGCGTCCACACGCCTTCGGGATGGTCGTGCGTGTCCTTGGGGTTCGCGTTCACCGCCGACTCGCCCGCCAGGCGGAACCCGGCCTCGGTCGCCAGCCGCACCACGGTCGAGCGCTTGATGTAGCCGCTCGATTTCTCCTTGGCCGAGTCCATCTCCTCGGGGAGTCGATGGTCGACGACGCCCAGCGTCCCGCCCGGCTTCAGCGCAGCGTAGAACGCCTTGAACGCGTTTGCCGGGACGGCCGCGTTGTCCTGCATCAAGAGATTGTGGACGTTGCGGAAGGTCAGGATCACGTCCGCGCTGTTCGGCGCGAGCGTGCTGGCGCCCGTGGCGAAGTCCATGGTGGCGACCTCCGCGGGGCCGAACAGCGCGGCCTTGCCCGACAGCATGGTCTTGGCGCGCTCCGCCTGGCTCGTCGGCACCAGCGCCACGTACTTGCCACGGCCCTTGGTCAGCGGCGCCAGGATCTCGGTGTACCAGCCGCCGCCGGGGATGAACTCGACGATCGTCTGCGTCGGGCGCACGCCGAAGAACGCCAGCGTCTCGGCCGGGTGGCGATGACGGTCGCGCGCGACGTTGGCGGGCGTGCGGTCCTTGGAGGCGACCGCCGCCGCGATCTCCCGGCTGGGCTGGGGCGCGCGCGTGGACGATTGGGCGACGGCGCCCGCCGCTCCCAGCGCGGCGATGCAGGCAAAGGCGGCTAGGGTGCGGGACATCGGGTAAGCTCCTTGGGGACGATCGCGGCGGACCATGCCGCGCCCGTTACGGGCGCGCAACCACGGCCGCCTCCGCTTCGACGAAAGGGCGACGCCCGTCGACGAGCGCCTAGTAGAAGCGCCGCAGCGTCAGCGACCGCTCCGCGCCCGAGCAGGGGGTGAGCTTGACCACGCGGCCGGGCGCGCCCGCCGTCCAACCCGCGTTCGGGCCGGACAGGAAGGCGGGCGTGATCTTCTCGCCGTCGACCGCGCAGATCGTGTCGCCGTCCTTCCACCCGGCCGCGGCGCCCGGACCGCCGCGCATGACGTGGAGCACGCGCAGACGGTCGGGGAGGGCGCCCAGCAGCAGCCCGCTCGTCGACCGCGTCGGCGGCGCCCCGGCCTGCGGACCCGGCTGGAACACCATCCGGCCCGCGCCCGGGTCGAGCAGCACGCGGTAGCGGCCGAGGAAGCCGGACCCGATCCGCCCCGCGACGCCGATCGTCTCCGATAGCCCTCGCGGGGGTTCGATCCGGACCTCCACCTCGCTCGCCGCTAGGTGCCCCACCTGAAGTTCGGGAACGATCGCCAGCTCCGTCACCGACCGGCCGCCAAGCCCGAACAGGACGGCGGTCGTCACCGGCGCGCCGGTCACGCCGGCACCTCTCCAGGCGGCGCGCGTCACCGTCAGCGGCGACCCGTCGCCCGTGTCGACCACCATCGGCGCCAGCCGTCGAGCGCCCAACGTCACCCGGCTTTCATAGACCCGCCGCTCGGGCGACACGGTCAGCGGCGCGGTCGCGCCGGTGAAGGGGAGGCGGCCCTGCTTCAGCAGCCGGAAGCGCTTGTTCGGGTAATCGATGTCGAGCGCGTACCGCTCGAGGAGGTCGCGCCCGACGAGCAGGTCGACGGCCTCCGCGCTTCCTGTGGCGGCCGCAGGGATGGTTCCTACGACCAGCTCGCCCCCGGCGCGCGTGACTGCGCCCAGTTCGACGCGCGACGTCCTGATCGCGCCGATCGGCACCGTCCCGCCGATCGCCGACGCGCGCCCGATCGGCCGGACCGCTTTGGCGTCCAGCCCGGCGAAGCGGTCGGAGAGGAGCGACAGGCTGACGCCCGTGTCGAGGATCGCGGTCGCCGGCCGGCCGTCGACCCGCATGTCGAAGCGGACCTGGTTGCCCGGCGTCAGCTCGAACGGGATCCAGCGCGCCTCCGCGTCCGCTGCGAGCGCGAACCGCCCGGGGTCGGCCGGGGCCGCCACCCTGGGCGCCTGCGCGCCCGCCAGCAGAAGAGGAACGAGGAGAAGGAGAGCCGGTCGCCGCATGCGCCGGCCTTAAAACGGCGCGGCGCTTAGCGGGAGCTGAACTAGAGGCACGCCTCCAGATACGCCTGGTCAAAGCCGAACTGCTTCGCCTTCTCAAGCGTGTAGGGGCGCAGGCCCATCGAACGGTACTCGCCGATGATCTTGCCGTCGGCGGACTCGTCCACATACTCGAACTTGAACAGCTCCTGCGTCACGATGACCGGGCCTTCCATGCCGATCACCTCCGTGACGTTGGTGACGCGGCGCGAACCGTCGCGCAGACGCTTCACCTGGATGATCAGCTCGACCGAATCGGCGATCTGGCGGCTGATCGCCTCCTTGGGCACCTTGATGTCCGACATCATCACCATGTTCTCCATGCGGGCCAGGGCCTCGCGCGGGGAGTTGGCGTGGAGCGTGCACATCGAACCGTCATGGCCCGTGTTCATGGCGGCGAGCATGTCGAAGCATTCGGCGCCGCGAATCTCGCCCAGGATGATGCGGTCGGGGCGCATACGCAGCGCGTTCTTCACGAGGTCGCGGATCGAGATCTCGCCCTGGCCCTCCAGGTTGGCGGGCCGCGTCTCGAGCGGCAGCCAGTGCGGCTGCTGCAGCCGGAGCTCGGCCGCGTCCTCGATGGTCAGCACGCGCTCGCCCGGGTCGATCATCTTCGACAAGGCGTTGAGCATCGTCGTCTTGCCCGAGCCCGTGCCGCCGGAGATCACGCAGTTGAACCGGCACGCGCCCGCGATCTTGAGCGCGGTCGCCATCTTGGGGCTCATCGATCCGAAGCCCGCCATCATGTCGAGCGTGATCGGCTTGGCGGAGAACTTACGGATCGAGATGGCCGTGCCGCGCAAGGACAGCGGCGGCACGATCACGTTGACGCGGGACCCGTCCTTCAGTCGCGCGTCGGCCAGGGGGGTGGTCTGGTCGACGCGCCGGCCGACCGAGTTCACGATCCGTTGCGCGATCTGGAACAGATGCTCCTCGTCGCGGAACTGGATGGGCGCGATCTCGAGCTTGCCCTTGCGCTCGACGTAAGTCTGCTCGGGCCCGTTGACCATGATGTCCGAGATGTTCGGATCGGCCAGCAGCTCCTCGAGCGGCCCCAAGCCCAGAAGCTCGTCGACGAGCACCTTCTCCAGCGCGAACTGCTCGCGCCGGTTGAGCGTCAGCTTAAGCTCCGCCAGCACCTCGCCGATGATCGGCCGGAACTCCTCGGCCAGCTCGTCCTTCGAGAGCGTCGCCGCCGCTTCCGGGTCAACGCGCTCGAGCAGGCGGGGGAGCACCTGCTCCTTGATCTTGTGGATGGAGGATTCGAAGCCTTCGCCGCGGCTGCTGCCCGCGTCGCCGCTCGCGTTCTGGCGGTCGGCGAGCCGCTGCATCGCGTCCAGCTGCATGCCGGGCATGTTGCCCGTGTCGACCGGCAGCGGCGCCGTCTCGATCGGCGGGAACTGCTCGCCGCCCTCGTCGCGTGGAGGCGCGGCGGGGCCGCTTCCCTGCATGGGTTTGGCCACGCCGAACGCCGCGCGGCCCGGCCCCGTCGCTCCGATCCCGCCCCGTCGTCCGAACGCACTCATGCCAGCCAGATCCTCCCGTTCGGAGAGGACCGATAAGCCCCAAGGCTTTAGAATTGCCTAACCAAGTCCGGGGCTGGCGCCCCGTCCCACGCCACGATAGCCTCGCTCGCGAGATAGGGGATTCCCATGCGTTTTCGTTTCGCCGCCGCCGCCGCGCTCTCCGCCCTCCCGGCCGCGCCCGCCCACGCCGAATGGCTGCGCGCCGCCACGCGCCATTTCGTCATCTATTCGGACACGAATCCGGCAGGCGCGACCGAGCTCGCGACCCGGCTCGAGACCGTCGACGCCGCAATGCGCTACATCTCGAACATCCCGGACACGCCGGAGGCGGCCGCCAACCCCGTCACCGTGTACGTGCTGGACGATGTCCGCGCCGTGGAGAAGCTCGTCGGCCGGTCAAACGTGGCCGGCTTCTACGTGCCGCGCGCCGACGGTGCGGTCGCGTTCACCCCGCGGCGCGGGGCCGGCGACGGCTTGACCGCGCTTAACCCCCAGATCGTGCTGTTCCACGAATACGCCCACCACTTCCTCTACGGGAATTCCCGGATCGCCTATCCGACCTGGTTTTCCGAAGGCTATGCCGAGTTCGTCTCGACGGCGAAGATCGAGAAGGACAAGGTACTGATCGGCGGCGGGGCCAACCATCGCGCGTACGGCCTGTACATGACGGACGCGCTTCCGCTCGCCAACCTGTTCGCGCCGCGCGCCAAGGGCGGCGACATGCAGCAGGAGCAGATCTACAGCCGCGGCTGGCTCCTGACGCATTACACTATGCTCAACCCGCAGCGTCGGTCGCAGCTGAACGCGTATCTGGCCGCGCTGAACGGCGGAGTGGCCCCGCTAAAGGCGGCCACCGACGCCTTCGGCGATCTGAAGCAGCTCGACCGCGACCTCGACGGGTATCTGAGGCGTTCGACGCTGCCCGGATTCGGCATACCGCGCGCGAAGCTGCCCGAGATAAAGGTGGACATCCGGCCGCTGACGCCCGGCGAGCGCGCGCTGGTCGAGATGCGCATGGTCTCGACGCGCGGCGTCGACGCTAAGACGGCCGGACCGCTCTACGCCCGCGCGCTGAAGGCGGTGGCTCCGTATCCGGGCGACCCGGTCGCGCAAGGGTGGCTCGCCGAAATGGCCTATGACGCCGGACGCGACGACGAGGCGGAGGCCGCGGCCGACCGCGCGCTCGCCGCGGACCCGAAATCGGGGCAGGCGCTGCTCTACAAGGCGAGGGTGCATCTGCGCCGCGCGGCGACGGCGGGCGCCACCGATCCGAAGGTCTGGGCGGAGGCCCGCTCCTGGATCGTGAAGGCGAACCGCGCCGACCCAAACTCGGCGGCCGCGCTGCAGCTCTTCTATCACAGCTTCCGCATGGTCGACGCGAAGCCGAGCGCGTCGGCGGTCGCCGGCGTGCACCGCGCGCTGGAGCTCGCCCCGCAGGACAGCGGCCTCCGTTTCGCTTCGGCGCGCCAGCATCTGGCCGACGGCAAGCTCGACGAGGCGAAGCGCGCGCTCCGCCCGCTCGCCTTCAACCCGCACGCGCCGGCCGACAATCCGGCGGCCAAGCTGCTCGCGGCGATCGAAGCGGGCCAAGCGGGTCCCGCCGCGCTGGCGGCCTTGGAAACGCAAGCGGAGGACGCGGACTGATCAGCCGCGCTCGCGGTCGAGCAGCGCGCGCTTGCGATCGAGGCCGTAGGCGTAGCCGCCCATCCCGCCGCCCGTGCGCAGCGCCCGGTGGCAGGGGATGACGACCGCCAGCTGGTTGGCGCCGCACGCCGTCCCGGCCGCGCGCACGGCACGCGGGTTGCCCGCCTTCGCGGCCAGTTCGGCGTAGGTCCGCGTCTCTCCGGGCGGGATCGCGCGCAAGGCCCGCCAGACCGCTTCCTGGAACGCGGTGCCGCGCACGTCCAACGGCAGCTCCGTCGCGCGCCCGGGCCGCTCCACCGAGGCGACGACGTCCGCCGCCAGCGTCTCCAGCGCCGCGCCGCCCGGCACGACTTCCGCGCGGGGGAAGCGGCGGCGTAGCTCGGCCTCGTCCTCGTCGAACGAGACGCGGCACAAGCCTCTGTCCGTCGCGGCGACCAGGAGCGGCCCCAAGCTCGTGCCCACCACCGCCCAGCGGATCGTCACGCCGGCGCCCCCGTCGCGCCAGACCGAGGGCGTCATGCCGAGCCGCCGTCCGGCCTCCTCGTAGAAGCGGCTCGGCCCCGAATAGCCCGCCTCGTAGATCGCTTGGGTCACGCTCGCCTCCTCCGATAAGGCTTCGCTGGCCCGCGCGGCTCGCAAGCCCCGCGCGTACGCCGCCGGGCTCACGCCCAGCGCGCGGGTGAACACCCGCTGGAAATGATGCGGCGCGTAGCCGACCTCCGCCGCGAGCTCGGCCAGCGTGAGCGGGGCGTCCGCCGCCTCGATCAGCGCGGCGGCGCGCCTCACCGCCTCGGCGTCGCGCGCCGCCTCGTCCGGGCGGCACCGCAGGCACGCGCGGAACCCCGCCGCCCGCGCCGCCGCGCCGTCGGGGTGGAACGACACGTTCTCCCGCCTGGGACGGCGCGCGGGGCAGGAGGGTTTGCAGTAGATGCGGGTGGTCGCGACCGCGACGACGAAGCGCCCGTCCGCGGAACGGTCGCGCGTGTCGAAGGCGGCCCAGGCTGTGCGTTCGTCGATCATGCCGGCCCTCCTGCCCGAACGCGCGCGGGCGCGCATCCCGCCGCTTGCGGCCAAAGCGACACCTCTTGTCCCGAGCGTCGCGAGAGACGATAAAGGGGGGACGAAACGGAGACGCGTCTCATGCTGCTCGCGCTGGCGCTGCTGGCGTCGGCCGGATCGCTGCCGGGCGGGGACGGGGCGGCCGCGCGCGGCGCGATCCAGGCCATGCGCCTCCGCTTCGCGACCGAGGACGGCGACGACGCGGCGATCGCGCGGGCCGCGGACGAGCTGCGCGCGGGAGGGCTCACCCGGCCGGTGCTGCTCTGGGCGCCGCCCTACCCGGAAACCGCGACCCAGATTCGCGAGGGCGCGCGCGACCTGGCCTTGGGCCTGGGCGGCAGCGACGCGGTCGGCGACCGGCATTCCACCGCCGCCGACGTCACCGGCATAGAATGGGCTGACATCGGCTTCTGGATCAGGCCCGACGGGCGCACCGCCGATATCGAGGTGGTGCGCTCGTCCTACCAATCGGGTTGAACCGCGCCTTACATGGGGCAGATCGCCCGCCGGCGCTACGCCGCGTCCGCCGGCGCTCCGGGCGATCCCGGCACCTACCGCATTGAACGCTTCACCCTGCGCGGCAACTACCGGGTGCCGAAAGGCAGCCTGATCCGCCGTCGTGCCGGCCCGACCAAGCTGGAGGTGATTGACCTGACCGACTCCGCAGCCAGGGTGACGGCCCGCCGCTGATCCGCCCGCCGAGGAAGGCCGATGCTCCTACCGTTGCTGCTGACGCTCCAAAGCGTGTCCCCGGTCCCGCCGACCGCCGCGCCCGACGTCGTCGTCACCGGCGAGCGGCTGAAGGCCATTTACGACCAGTGCCGTGCGCGGGGCTGCATCCCGCTACGCGACGCCCAGGCCTCCATCGCCTGCGCGGAGACGCTGTTCCGCGACGGTCGCTATGTCGACGTGAAGAACACGCTGCGCGACGCGGCGGCGCGCAACAAGCGTTTCGCCGCGACTCATCCAAAGCCGGTCCCGGCGATCCACGAAGCCTACGCCACCGTGTCCTGGCACGAGGGCGACCAGGACGTGTACCAGCGGGCGACCGCCGCGCGCGTCCGTACGCTCCGGGCTAATCTGCCCGCCGACGATCCGGCGGTCCGGACCGCGGCGCTGGCGCTCGGCGATATGTGGGTCAGGTTGCGCGCGCCGTTCGACGCGGAGCGGGCCTATGTCCTGGCGGAGCCTCAGGGTATCGAAGGCGGCTAGCCCGGCGTCGCGATCCGCGCGCGGCTCGCCCGGGCTAGGCTCAAGCATGCGTTGGGCGAGCGCAGGGCGGCGGACGCGCTGATCGCCTCGGCGCGGGAGTTGCCCGGCGGCGATGATCCCATGACGCAGGCCGCTATCCGCATCATCGGCTTGAGGATGGCGGCCGCGGACGGCGAGGCGTCGGCGACCGACCGGCTCGTCGAGGAGCTCGGCAGGGCCGCCTTCCCGAAGCCCGTGCTGCTCTTCTCGCCGCCTTACCCGCCGACGCCGCTCGCGCGCGAGGAGGGCATCCCGCGGCTCGGGCAGGTGAGGCTGGCCAGCGCGTCCGACTTCGCGGGGCTGGTGGGCGACACCGTGAGGGCGTCGGACATCGCCATGATCCAGTGGGCGGATATCGGTTTCTGGATCCGGCCGGACGGTTCGGTCGCCGAAGCGGAGGTGCTGCGCGGCTCGCGCGAGCGCGGGTGGACGGAGCCGTACCTGCATCAG
>DASVSW010000129.1:0-3547 GCA_036387895.1 Sphingomonas sp. | reverse complement strand
TCCGCGGCGTGCGCGCCCGCAACGCCGGCCTCGCGAAGCGCAGCACGGAGGCGGCGCGGATCGGTAATCGCCGGACGGAGCGCATGCTGGAACGGCGCGGTGCGCTCGACCGGAGCCCGCGCGCCATCACGCTGGAGGACTGGACGCTCGACGGCGGCGCCCGGATCGTCGTGAACGACTGCGAGGACGTGGCGCTGCGGCGCATTCGGATGCGCGGAACCCGCGTGACCACCGGCGTCGATGGAAGCGCCGCCATCGTGCTGCGTCAGGCGGAGCCCGGCCTCGGCGGCCGCCTCACGGGCACGGTATCGGACGTGGTGGTGGAGAACCCGGAAGGGATCGGCTTGTCGGTGGAGGCGGGCGAGGGCTTGAGCATCTCAAACGTAACGGTGCGCGGGGTGGGGATGGCGGACCCCGGCGACGGTGTCGTCGTGCGGCGCGCGTCCGGCGCCCGCGCCGCGCCGCGCATCGCCGGCGTGACGATCGCCGACTGACAGGGGAACGCCGTCGTCGCGGAAGCGGGCGAGCGACATGCCGAAATCCGGCCGTCCGATGTTGCAGAAGCTGACCAGCAGCTCGGTCGGGTCGCGGCGCATGGCCGACCTCAGCCCGGATCCGCGGTCGCCCTGTCCCGCCGCTTCTTGCGCTTCGCTTCCTTCGCCGTCGCGGCCTTGTCTGGCGCCGGTTCGGCGTGCTCGATGCCGACGAGCTGCGGCAGCAGGGCGACGAGCCGGTCGAGCATCGCGCCGTCGTCGATAGTGGTCGCGGGCGCGTCGGCGTCGGGCGGCGGCTGCAGGAACAGCCGGCCGTCGGCGCGACCGAGGAGATCGGTCGCGACCCGGCGGTTGCCTTCCTCGAAGCGGGACATGAACCCGGCGGCGTCCGCGCCCGACAGGTACGAGATCGGCGCGAAGGTGGCGCGTGGCGGCGTGGATCGGAGTAGCCGCCGGCGCATCTCGTGCGCGGTCGCCGAGTCCTCCATCGCGCCGTTGACCCGTCGCATGAGCTCGATCGTCAGCACGTCGGACGCGGTGTTCACCCCCTGGTTGTCGCCGCCCTGGAAGGCGATGTCGGGGCACACGGTCGCCATGAAATCGCGGGTCACGTCCGCGTCGATCTGCCCCGGCTCGTAGACGCGCAGGACCAGTCGGATCGGCAGGCCGCAATCACGCCAGCAGTCGAGAACGCGGTCGAAATGCAGCCCGGCGCGGGGGCCGTCGGCCACGTTCTCGAGCCAAGCGGCGAAGGGTTGCGCGGCGCCGGTCTTGACCGCCTGCATGTAGAGCGACTGCGCGAACAGGTCCTGGCGGCGAAGGTACGCCACGACGTGGAGCGCGCAGTGGGCGAAGGGATCGAGCAGCGACCGGACGTCGGTCTTCGGCAGCTCGCCCCAGAGATACTCGGTCGAGATGATGACCCGTTTCGGATCATGCTCCGTCATCTCCGCCCGGATCGCCCCGATGGCCTCGTCCAGCACGGCCCCGCGGCTCTCCCCGCCGAGCCGTCCGGCGCGTTCGGCGAAGACCGCCGCGCCGAGGCGATGATGCGCGCTCTTGAGCACGCCGCCTTCGGGGTAGAGCGTTCCCGCCTTGCGGAGCGCCCCTCGGTAGCGGGTGAGATGACGCTGGATCGCGCTGGTGCCTGTCTTCGGGCCGCCGATATGGATGAACAGGTCAGGCATCGGCGGGGTGTTCACCACAAAGGGGCGTGGCGGTCAAAGAAAGGGCGCTTCGTCGATCTTTGTTCGGTCTCCGTCGGGCATGCGTACGTCCAGGCTCAGATCGAGTGCGCTCGCGCCATATGGTCACCGGAGAGCCGCGCCTCGTCGTCCCGCAGCTCCAACCGCAGCACGGGAGCCGGCGCGCCTGCGAAGTGACGACGCGCTTCGTCCGCGTCGACGGGCGGGCGGGGCAGGCCGACGAGGTCGGCGAACCCCCAGACCGACAAGTCGGGCAGCACTTGCCAGCTATAGGCCTGGGCGGGCGCTTCGGGCGGATTGGCGAAGACGAGCGCGTCGCCGTTGAGCGGCCGCCACGGCGCGCCGATCCGGTCGGCGACCACGCCGTAGAGGCCGGTCGGGGCCGGCGGCGTCCCGGGCGCGAACACCTTCGCTTGCGTCGACCAGAACAGGTAGACGCGGTCGTCGTGCGCGATGGCGTGCGGGCGTTCGAGTTCGTTGTTCACGCCGGTCGCGTCGACCCACGGGGTCTCTAGTCGCCAACCGTCGCCCTTCCCGCGCGCCGCGCCGACGAGGCCGTTCCACGCGCTGTCGGCGCCGGCGCGCGAGGCGGCGAACAGGAGCCGGTCGCCCGAACCCGCCGGATCGCGGAAGAAATAGGGGTCGCGGAACGCCTTGATGGTGCCGACCGCACCGCCCCCCGCCATGTCCGTCTCGTAAACGGCGCCGTCGGGCCGGACGAGTTCCTCCGGCTCGCTCCAGCCGCGGGGGCGCAGGTCGTCGCCCAAGGTCGCCGAGCAGGCGAACATGCGCTGCTCGAAGGACGGCGTCGGTTCGCCGCGCTCGCCGGCGGCGGTGAAGTACAGCGTGAGCGTTCGATCCGCGGCGTCGAACAGCGCGGAGCCCGCCCATTCGCGGCTGCCGGGCGAGAAGCCGTCGGGCAGCAGCGGTCCGAGATCGACGAAGCGTTCGGGCGTGCGGTGGAAGAGCCGAAGCCGCGCGACCGCGTGCCGGGCTTCGGGATCGGGCAGAACGGGGGCGGTGAGGGCGATGACGAGCAGTCCGCCCGCGACCTCCGCCAGCCGGCCGTCGGTCGTCAGCGCGGGCCAATGGTCCCAAAGGTCGAAGTCGGAGCCGACGCGTGGCGCGTGGCGCGGATCGATCAACGGCGCCGCCCGCGCGGCCGGCGAGCCGATCCGCGCGAGATGCTCGGCGGTCCATCGGAACGGGGTCATGAGCGGAGCGCTCCGGAAAAGAGGCCCGGCGGGCGCTTGTCCCGTCGGGCCAGTGGGGAGCCTAGAAGTCGACGCGGATCGCGGCCGAGATGGTGCGGCCGTTGATCGAGCGCGCGCGGACGATGCCGTTCGCCGGGATCACGCCCTCCTCCGCTTCGGTGAAGCCCTTCACGTTGAACAGGTTGTTGGCGTTCACCATCAGCTGGACGCGGTCCATCAGGCGGACCTGGGCGAAGGCGTTCACCTGGGTGAAGCCGGGCAGCACGAGCTCGTTGTTGTCCTGCGCGAAGCTGTCGGTGGTGCCGACGATGTTGGCGCCGATCGTGAACCGCTCCGTGTCGAACTGGGGCGTGATCTGGTAGATGAACTCGGCCTGGCGCCGGGGGCGGTTGCCCTCGTTGGCGGGGGTGATGACGTCGCGGCTGATCTCCGCGTCGGTGTAGGTCGCGCCCGCCGACAGCGAGAAGGGTCCGCGCCGGATGCTGCCTTCCAGCTCGACGCCCCAGGCCTTGTACTCGCGGTTGAAGAAGACTTGCCGCGTCGCTTCGAAATTCTGCTCCTCGGTCTCGGCGTAGAAGCCGGTGGCGAACAGCCCGACGCCGCCGCGGCGGAACTTGAAGCCGCCTTCGGCCTG
>DASVSW010000128.1:0-24075 GCA_036387895.1 Sphingomonas sp. | reverse complement strand
CGCCATCGTCGTCGCTACAGCGCGCGTGATGAAGCCGCAGGCTTTGGTCTCCTCCGGTGCTCCCTTCGCGGCGTTACAGGCCTGCATATCAGCACGGAACGTCGTCGGACTTGTTACATGGTCGGGTAATGGGCAGCCTTGGCCCGTCAGAAGCAGGACGATCCGATCGCCTTGTTGGGAGAACTTCTCTTGGCTCTCGATGATCGTGCGAAGGCGGCGGCTAACGCCATTCCAGTCGCCCGTCGCTCTGGCGTAATCCTGATCGGCTTTGAGCAGCGACTGGTTAGCGTCATCAATAACCGTGAACGTTACCTCGTTCTCGGCGAAGCTCTTCAACAGCTTCTCGCATGGCGAGATTGTAGGGGCCGACGCTTGCATGGCCAGCGCAGCAAGTAGGATCGCAGGCATATCTGTTCCCGTGTCAGCCGCACCGCCCCGCCCGTCGGGTCGGTTGAACGACGCGAACACAGGAACACGCCTCCCGCGTATTCCCCGAAGGTGTTATATTCCGCAGGCCGCCCGACCGTATGGCCGAGAGCCTGTGTTCGCCGCCGATTGCGGGCCGCCCCTTCCGTTCAAAGTCGGGGCGGCGAACGACTCGTTACGCTGGATCGATGGGTGTGTTCAATGGGCTATGCTACCTGCGAACGATCATCGTTCTCACACCCATGAGCTACAGAGCAGTCAGTGTGGTGTGGCAGTTGGAGATCTACGTGACGCCGAGACTGTGTGTGATATTGGCAGTGCCTCTGCTAGCTACGTTAGCTAACGCGCCAGCAGCGTCACGCCGCACAATCCCGATTACGCCCTCTTCTCAGGCCGTGCCCGCAGTAGAATCTGCCTCGGATCGCGGTTGTACCGGCGATTTCTCTGATCGCTCATCAGAGCTATGCGCCCAATGGACAGCGGTTGACGTTGCGGCTGCAAGTCTGCGTTGGTCCAAGGCAAGCTTTTGGCTCGGGATCCTTGGGACGTTGCTTGGAACGCTAACCACCATCGCAGCATTCTTAGCTGCACGTTACGCCAGAGGTGCCTTCAAGGCAGCCGAGACAGACTTGCGTCCCTGGATACAGTTTACAGTTGAACCAAGCTGGGCATCTGGTCATCCGACAGGGTATATAGCGGCCGTCGTCGTCCGTGTAAAAAGCATCGGTCGTACGCCAGCACTTGAAGTGAGCTGTATCTCAAAAACCGTTCGCTGGGATAATCAAGCTAAGGATGAGGCGCTGTTGCCGTTCTTTTTAGGTAACACGTTCACCAATAAAGACTCAGAGCCAGTCTCCCTCCTTCCAGGGGAGGAATATAGCTTTCAGGTTTTGTCCGATGTGCCCAATGATGACACAAAACGGATACCTACTATTGGCGTGAAGGTAGGGTATCGCTGGCCCGACGGGCGACAGGCACGGACCTGCCGCGCCTTTCACACGATCTATGAATGGGGGCCGCAGGAAGCGAACCCCTCAACCGGTGCTCCGTATTATCGCTCAACAGCATCGAAATTCTGGGCTGCTCCGGTCAACGTTACAGAATGAGCTATCCAGCTGGGAAGCGACCATCTCCTCGTAAGCTTCTTATGTGAAGGACATAAAGCATTGGCATCGGTGTCGTTCACGCCGCTCGCCCAAGCTGTCCGGCGATTAGGGCTTCAAGATCAGCGGCGCGAATGAGGCGGCGCTTGCCAATGAGCGTGGACGGTAGGACGCCTTGCGTGATGAGCGCGTACAGCTTGGTCTTGCCGATGCCGATCGCTGCGGACGCCTCTGGCACGCTGTAGGCCAGGCGGCCAAGCTGGTCTCCGCTGCCGTTGTCGTTCGATGCGCCGCGCTGCTGGTCGATGGTGTTGGTCATGATGTTCACCTCCGACACACCATCTACATTCGACCGCCGCCGCTGTCAGCCGCAACTGACGAAGTTACCGGGTACAACTACAACTTACAGAGAAGAAACGGGACAGCCTCCCCCTCTAGATTCGTCGCTTTTTTCCACTTTACCCGGTAACTCTCCTATATATATAACTTTTTCAACAACATCATAGGGCCAGATATAGAAAGTATATATATAAAGATAGACAAGGTACCCGGTAAAATGGAAAAAACCGATGTCGAGTAGAATGAAGAGTTAAGCCGCTTTCAGCACCATCAGCGGGTTCGCTCCGATGAACGTCGCCCAATCGGTCATCATCGTCCGTCGAATATCGAGATAGTTCGACCGGAGATACGCCTTGACTGACTTGCTGGGGATCACGTGCGCCAGCGCGGCTTCGGCCGCCTCGCTGGGGAATGTTGTCGCTTCTGCCGCCCATACGCGGAAGCTGGATCGGAGGCCGTGGACCGTCGACGCTCCACCGATTGCGACCCGAAGCGCCTTTCGCATTGTGGCGTCGCTCAGAGGCCTGCCGCTGGGTCCGGGGAACACAGGTTCGCCCTTGATGCCCTTTCGCATCCCCGCCGCGACCCTCAACACCGCCAAAGCGGGGGTGGATAGCGGCACGACGTGTTCCTTTTGAGCCTTCATGCGGCTTGCAGGGACGGTCCACAGCCCGGTCTGAACGTCAATCTCGTCCCACGTCGCTCCATGCACCTCACCCGATCGCGCGGCCGTCAGGATGACAAACCGTAACGCCAGCCGGCCCGCCGTGTCGTTCCCTTTCAGCTTTTCCCAAAGACCCGCCACCTGCTTGTAGGACAGCGACGCGAAGTTGCCGGACCGCTTGGTTTGCCGCGCAAGCCCGGTCTTGACGGACCGCAACGACACCTCCTCTGGCCGATGCCCCCTGACGTGCGCCCAGTCGAGCACGGTCTGGATTCTCTGTAGGACGCGGCGGGCCGTCTCCGGCTTGTCGTTCCAGATCGGCGCGAGCAGGTCGCGGATGGCTGGCCCGGCGACCTTATCGACGGGCAACGCGCCGATGCTGGGGAAGGCGTAGGTCTGCAACGTCGAAAGCCACTGCGCGCGATGCTTTGGATTCTTCCAGTGGCGCTCGCGTTCGACGTGGACGGCCAAAGCGGCCTCGCGGAAGGTCGGCATGGCCGCTAGGATGCTTCGTAAGGCCCGTTTGGCTTCCACGGGGTCCACACCCGCCTCGACCTGCTTTCGCTTCTCTACGGCCCTCTGGCGAGCTTCCTTGAGGCTGACGGTCCTCGCCGACCCTAACCCGAACTCCCGCCGCCTCCCGTTCCACTGAATCAACAGCACCCAGGAACGCGAGCCGCCGGACTTGATGACGAGGTACAGCCCATCGCCGTCCGCGTACCGTCCGGGCGCGGTCAGCGCCTTCACGGTCAGGGTGTTCAGCTTTCCCATGTTCGTCTCCGTCCCTACAATCGACCCCACAGACTTTAGAGGTCGCAGGCGAACGGAGAAGGTTGGGGGCGGGAAGGTACCGGGTAGGAGTCGCGGTTTTACGCGGGTTCCGCGGTCGCTGGCGAGTCAGCACGGGCACGGGTCCGGCGGACACCCTGTCCGCCGGCGTCCGCGCTAGATCGCGGTCAGCGCGTCGAACTCGACGGACGTCAGCGGTTCGCGGAACTGGCAACCGGCCGCGAAGTCGTCGGCCCAGATCACGTCGGCGGCGCGATGGCCGAGCAGCGGGAGCTTGAGCCAGATCGTCGTGCCCTGGCGCACGGCGGAGTAGGTCTGGAGACGCGCGCCGTGGACCGAGAGGTTCACGACCTTGCACAGGGCGCGGTCGAGCCCGCCTTTCCCGATCGCGGCGTCCAGGGACACCGGCGCACGCACGGAGCGGCGGCGATCGATGACGGCGGGCTCGAATTCGGCGGCGAACATCCGATGGACATTACGCCGCCTTGGTCAACGACGGGTTAACCGCGCTTGAGCGTCAGGCCGCCGAAACGCTTGTTGAAGCGCGCCACCTGGCCGCCCGCGTCGAGCAGCTGGCCGCGGCCGCCGGTCCAGGCCGGATGCGCCAAGGGATCGATCTCGAGCGTCATCGTGTCGCCTTCCTTGCCCCAGGTGGAGCGGGTCTCGTACACGGTGCCGTCGGTCATCTGCACCTTGATCATGTGGTAGTCGGGGTGCGTGTCTTTCTTCATGGTCCGAACTCCTGGGAACGGCTGGTTCCGACCAGCCTCAAAGGACGCGACGCCCTAGTCGAGGGCTCGCGCCAAGTCAAAGACGCCGCGCGTCAGGCAGAAGGCGGATCGGCGATCATCGCGGTGAAGTTCGCCTCGGCGACGACTTGGCCGTCGATCTTGGCGCGCCCTGCAAACTTGCAGACCTTGGCGCGCTTCTGCACGAACTCGACCTCGAGCCGGAGCAGGACGCCGGGTTCGACCGGCTTCCTGAACTTCGCCTCGTCGATCGCCATGAAATAGACGAGCTTGCCCGTGCCGGTAAGGCCCAACGTCTCGACGGCGAGGACGCCCGCGGCCTGGGCCAGCGCCTCGACGATGAGGACGCCCGGCATGATCGGCCGGCCGGGAAAATGGCCCTGGAAGAACGGCTCGTTGATCGAGACGGCCTTGATCGCGACGATCGACCGGTCGGGGATCAGCTCCTCGACGCGGTCGACCAGCAGCATGGGGTAGCGGTGCGGAAGCGCCGCCATCACCCGCCCGATGTCGAGCGGATAGCCGGCCGCCGGCTCGCTCCCCATGCCTTCCGTCATCAGCGGCCCTGCGGGCGACGGTTGTTCTGGGCGGGCGCGGGCGCCGCCGCGGCGGGCGTGCCGGCCGCGGGCGCGGCGCCGGTCTGGCCGGGCTGCCAGTTGGCGGGCACGGCGATGCTGACCGACGGCACCAGACGGTCGAGCTCGGTGGTGATGGCGGGCGTGATGTCGGCCGCCGGCTGAGCGAACAGCGCGGCTTCCGGACGGACGAGGATCTGCACGTTGCGGGCGCGCACGGCGGCCTGGACGGCCGCGTCGAGCTGGCGCGAGATCTGCTCGATCGCATAGGCCTGGGCGCGCTGCGCTGGCTGCGTCAGACGCGCGAGCTCCTGGTTGGCGGCGTTGCGGCGCGTCTCGAGCGCCTGGGCGGCGGGGGCGACCGTCGCCTGGGTCGCGTTGGGCTGGCGCGCGGCGTTCTGATAGGCGGTGACGAGCGGCTGGAGCTCGGTCTGGAGCGCACGCTCGCGGGCCGACGCCTGGTCGATCTGCGCCTTGTAGGTCGTCTGGATCTGGCCGCGGGCAGCCTGCCAGGCGCGCGAGTTGGCGACGGCCTGCTCAGGGTTAGCGACGGCGATACCGGCGACCTGAGCCTGGGCCTGGGTGGCGACGACGACGCCCGGGACCGACAGCGCGGCCGCGAGCAGGAGGGTCTTGAAGCTGGTCATCAGAACTGCGTTCCTACGTTGAAGGTGATGAGCTTGGGATCGTCGCCGTCCTGCTTCAGCAGCGCACGCGCGATATCGATGCGCAACGGGCCGAACGGCGAATTCCAGTTGACGCCGAAGCCGACCGACACGCGAGGCTCCGGGCTGTCGCCGAGGAAACGCTCCTCGAAAGGTCCGGATGCGACCGGGTTCGCGGTCGTGCCGATGCAGCCGCCCGTCCCCGTCGGCGCGCCGGCGGCGCAGGCGGTCAGCACCGACTGCGTAGCGCCCGGCGGCGTGTAGAAGAACAGGTTGCCTTTGAACGTCCGCTTGGGATCGTTCGGATCCGTGAGCGTGGGAAATTCGACGGTCGGCAGCGGGCGCTTGAGGCCGAACAGACTGCCGGCCTGGACGTAGACGGACGGACGCAGGCCGAGCTCGCGGGCGCCGGACCCGAGCGGGATCTCGAGCTCGGCGCGGGCGAGGTAATAGGCCCGGCCGCCGAGCGCGTCATCCTGGATCTGGTCGCGGTCGGTGAGCAGCGTCTGGTTGACCGTGGCGTCCGAGTAGAAGACGCGCTGCACGCGCGGACCGACACCGCGGATCTGGAAACCGCGGAACTGCGGCTCGCCCAGGAAGAAGCGGTCGACGATGCGGACGGGATCGATGCCAGGGCCGCGGCTGTCCTCGAGGGCGTGGATGTAACCGCCCTCGCCCAGAACCGAGAAGATGAAGCCGGAACCGACGTTCCAGAACTTCGACCCGTCGAGCCGTGCGCGGAGATACTTCACGTCGCCGCCGAGCCCCGCGAAATCGCCGCTCAGCGCCAGACGCTGACCGGCGGTGGGCCGCAGGCGCGAGTTGAGGCTGTCGTGGATGAGCGAGAAGCCGATCGACGAGGTCAGACGATCACCGAGCTGTTCGCACAGGTAACGGCCGGCGAGCAGCGGGCTGCACTGGTTGCCGAGGAAGAAGCGGCTCTCGTCGAGGCCGATCTCGTCGAACGACAGGCCGTAACGGCCCGACAGAGACCAGTATTCGGTCAGCGGCACGCCCGCGCGGACCTGAAAGCCGGTCGACACCTGGCTGTAGGTCGTGCGGCGGTCGTTGCCGTCGAATTGGAACGAGTTGAAGTCGCGCCGGAAGATGTCCGCGCCGACGGCGATGTTCTTGTCGAACAGATAAGGTTCGGTGAAGCCGAGGTCGACCGAGCGCGAGAAGCTGGAATAGTTGACGCCGGCGCGCAGCTCCTGGCCTTTGCCGCGGAAGTTGCGCTGGGCGATCGACGCCTGAAGGATGAAGCGCTCGAGCGACGAGAAGCCGGCCGACAGCTGGAGCTCGCCCGTCGAGCGCTCCTCGACGTTGGTCTCGAGCACGACGCGGTCGGGGCTGGAGCCCGGTGTCTGCTTCACCTCCAGCTTGTCCTGGAAGAAGCCGAGCGAGTTCAGGCGGTCCTGCGAGCGGCGGATCTGGAAGCTGTTGAACGCGTCGCCCTCCGCGACGCGCATCTCGCGGCGGATCACCTTGTCCTGCGTCTGGGTGTTGCCGGTGATGTCGACGCGCTCGACATAGGTGCGCTGCTGCTGGGCGATGTTGAAGTTGATCGTCATCGTCAGCGCTTCGCGGTCCCGGTTGAACTCCGGGTTCACCTCGGTGAAGGCGTAGCCGAACAGGCCGGCGGCCTGACTGAGGCTTTCGACCGAGTCCTCGACGAGCTTTGCGTTGTAGAAGTCACCTTTTTTCATCGGCAGCGACTTCGCCAACGCCTCGTTGTTGAAGTCGCGGATCTCGGAGTCGACCGTCACGTCGCCGAACTTGTAGCGCGGCCCTTCCTCGACGACGTAGGTGATGATGAAGTCCTGCTTGTCGGGCGTGAGCTCGGCGACCGCGGAGGTGACGCGGAAATCGGCATAGCCTTCGGTCAGGTAAAACTGGCGGAGCTTCTGCTGGTCATAGGCCAGCCGGTCCTGGTCGTAGGACGTGTTCGACGAGAAGAAGCGGAACAGGCGCGCCTGCTTGGTCGCCATCTGCCCGCGGAGATCGTCGTCCGAGAACTTCTCGTTGCCGATGATGTTGATCTGGCGGACCTTGGACTTCGGTCCCTCGTTGATCTCGAACACCACGTCGACGCGGTTCTGCTCCAGCGCCACCATCTGCGGCTCGACGGACGCGGCGAAGCGGCCCTGACGGCGATACAGCTCGATGATGCGCGCGACGTCCTGGCGGACCGCGGTGCGGCTGAACACCTGGCGCGGGGCGAGCTTGATCTCCTTGGTGATCTTGTCGTTCTTCAGCCGCTTGTTCCCTTCCAGGATCACGCGGTTGATGATCGGGTTCTCGCGGATGCGGAGCACGATGTCGCCCGTCTCGACGCCCGCGATCGTCGCGTCGGCGAAGAGGTCGGCTTCGAGCAGGTCGCGGATCGCCTGGTCGATCGACTCGTTGGTGTATGGCTGGCCGACGCGGAGCTTGGTGTAGGACAGCACCGTCTCGGGCTCGATGCGCTGGGAGCCTTCGACGCGGAGCGTGCGGATGACGCGCTGCTCGACCGGTTCGGATTGGGCGGGAGCCGTCGGAGCGGTTGCTGTCTGGGCGGAAACGGGCCCGGTCGCCGGGGAGGACTGGGCCAGAGCCGGCACGCCCGCGAGCATGGATCCCGCCAACAGAACGGCGCCCGCGAAACGGTTGCGAGAAGAAACGGCCACTAACCCACCCCAACAAACTGTACGAGAACGCCCCGGAGCCGCCCTGCCCCAGAGTCGTTAACCAATCAACCCGCGTCAGCCGATCAGGCCAGCCAGGCCCTTCCACAGGCCGAACGCGCCCAGATCGTTGAACGTCACCAGCACCATCAGCGCTAGAAGCGCGGCCAATCCGCCGCGGAACGCCCAATCGGCGACGTGCGGCTCCAGCGGGCGGCGGCGCACGGCCTCTATCGCGTAGAACAACAGATGGCCGCCATCCAGCATGGGAACTGGCAGCAAGTTGATGAACCCCAGATTGACGGAGACGAGCGCCAGCAGGAACACGAACGCCTCGGGCCCCATCGCGAACTGTTCGCCGGAGACCTTAGCGATCTGGAGCGGGCCGCCCAGTTCGGCGACCGAGCGGCGTCCGGTAATCACCTGCCCCAACGTCTCGACCATCAGCTGCACGATGTCGGCCGTGCGCCGGACGGCGACGACGGGCGCTTCGGCGAGCGAGACGGGTTCGACCACCGGCCGCGCGGCGCCGACGCCGAGCCGGCCGAAGCGGTATTCGTTGCCGAAGCGGTCGCGCTCGAGCCGGGTGCCGATCACCGCCTCCGCGCTGCGCGGCGCGCCGTCGCGGAAATAATCGACGCGGACGCGCTCGCCGGCGCGGATCTTCACGAAGGAGACCATGTCCTCGAAAGTTTCGACCTGCCGTCCGCCGAGCGAGACGACGCGGTCGCCGGTCCGCAAACCCGCGGCCGCGGCGCTGCTGCCTGGCTCGACGACGCCCACCGTGGGCGGCGTGCGCGCCTCGCCATAGGCCAGCGCGAAGCCGCCCAGGATCAGGATCGCCAGGGCGAAGTTCACGGCGGGACCGGCGGCGACCACGATCGCGCGCTGCCACACAGGCTTGGCCTGGAAGGTCTGGGCGCGCTGCTCGGCGGGCATGGCGAGCCAGGCGGCGTCGGGCTGGGACGCCGGGTTCATGTCGCCGACGAACTTGACGTAGCCGCCGAGCGGCAGCCAGCCGATCTTCCAGCGGGTGCCGCGCTTGTCGGTCCAGCCAGCGATCTCGCGGCCGAAACCGATCGAGAAGGCTTCCGCCTTGATGCCGAACCAGCGGCCGGCGAGGTAGTGGCCCATCTCGTGGACGAAGACGAGCGGTCCGATCACCAGGATGAAGGCGACGACCGTCAGGAGGACGCCGGGGGACTGGATCAAGCTGCGAGGTCCTTCACGCGTGTGCGAGCCAGCGACCGCGCTTCGGCGTCGACATGGAGGACCGCGTCGAGCGTCTCCGGCGCGACCGGGTCGTAGCTGTCGAGTATATCGTGCACGATCGCGGCTATTTCCAGGAATCCGATACGCTTAGCGAGAAAAGCCTCGACGGCGACCTCGTTGGCGGCGTTGAGCACGGCGGGCCGCGCGCCCCCGCACTCGAGCGCCTGGCGGGCGAGGCGGAGCGCCGGGAAGCGGTCGAGGTCCGGCGCCTCGAAGTCGAGCCGCCCGATCGCCACGAGGTCGAGCGGCTCCATGGGCGTCGCCATCCGGTCGGGCCAGGCAAGGCAGTGCGCGATCGGGGTGCGCATGTCGGAAGGGCCGAGCTGGGCGAGCATGGACCCGTCCACATAGTCCACCAAGCTGTGAACGATCGATTGACGGTGGACGACGATCTCGATCCGCTCGTGCGGCACGGGGAAGAGCCGCGCCGCCTCGATCAGCTCGAGCCCCTTGTTCATCATGGTCGCGCTGTCGATCGAGATCTTCGCGCCCATCGACCAGTTCGGGTGCGCCACCGCCTGTTCGGGGGTCATGCGCGCCATGTCGGCGGTGCTGCGGTCGCGGAACGGGCCGCCGCTGGCGGTCAGGATGATCCGGCGGACGCGCTCCGGGCGGCCGGCGTCGAAGCATTGGAAGATGGCGTTGTGCTCGGAGTCCGCCGGCAGCAGCGTCGCCCCGCTCCGTTTGGCGGCGGCGAGGATCACCTCGCCGGCCGAGACGAGCGGCTCCTTGTTCGCGAGGACTACCGTCGCCCCCTGCCCCACCGCGGCCAGCGTCGGCTCCAGCCCTGCGCAGCCGACGATGGCGCTCATCAGCCAATCGGCCGGGCGGCTCGCCGCCTCGATCAGCGCGGTCGGGCCGCCCGCCGCCTCGATCCCGGTCCCGGCGAGCGCGTCGCGGAGATCGGGCAGGCACGCCTCGTCGGCGACGACCGCGAGCTCGGCTCGGGTGCGCTTGGCGGCGGCGGCGAGCTTCGCGACGTCGCAATTCGCGGTCAGCGCGCGGACGCGGAAGCGGTCGGGCTCGCGCTCGACCAGGTCGAGCGTCGAGGTGCCGATCGAGCCGGTGGCGCCCAGGATCGAGACGGTCCTCATCCCTGCAACCGCGGCAACACCACGAGCAGCAGGGCCACGGGCGCCACGGGGACGAGCCCGTCCAGCCGGTCGAGCACGCCGCCATGGCCGGGCAGGATGCGGCCGCTGTCCTTGACCCCGGCGCGGCGCTTCAGCGCGCTTTCGTACAGATCGCCGAGCTGGGCGAGGACCGCGAGCAGCGGGGTGGAGGCGGCGAGGCGGAAGGGCAGCCCGGCCTGCGCATGAAGCAGCGCCGCCAGCCCGGTGGCGAGCGCGACGCCGCCCGCCAGCCCGGCCCAGGTCTTGGCGGGGCTGATGGACGGCGCGAGCTTCGGCCCGCCGATCGCGCGGCCGGCGAAGAAGCCGCCGATGTCCGTCGCCCAGACGAGCGACAGCGTCCAGAGCGCCAGTAGCAACCCCGCATCCTCGCGGCGGAGCACCATCAGCGCGAGTACCGGCAGGCCGCAATAGACGACGCCGCCCGCGAGCTGGCGGCGATGCGTCACGATCGCGACGAAGAACGCAGCGCCCGCGAGCAGGCCGAGCGTGAAGAAGTAGCGGCTCTCGATGATGAGCGACGGCGGGGCCATGAGCGCGAGCGGCACGGACAGCGCGAACTGCGCGGTGCGTCGCTCCTTAGGCGTCGCGCCGGACAGGTCGGCCCATTCCCCCAGCATCAGGAGCGACAGGATCACCGCGAGGATCCAGAAGGCCAGCCCGCCCAGGTAGAGCGCGATCGACGCGACCGAGATCATCGCGACGCTCGCGACCATGCGCAGCCGGAGGTTGGACGGCGTGCGCAGCTTCTGGTCGGGGGTCGGGTGGGGCGACGCCGTCACAAGCCCCCGTAGCGGCGCTGGCGCCGGGCGAAGGCGTCCACCGCGTCGCGCAAGGCCGCCTCGTCGAAATCGGGCCAGAGCGTCTCGACGAAGAGCAGCTCGGCATAGGCAGCCTGCCAGAGGAGGAAATTGGACAATCGCTGCTCGCCCGAGGTGCGGACCAGGAGGTCGAGCGGCGGCAGGTCGTGGGTGTCGAGCTCGCGCTCGATCGCGTCGGCGTCGATCGCGGCGGGGTCGAGGCCGCCCGCCCTCGCCCGCTCCGCGAGGCGGCGCGCGGCGGCCGCGAGCTCGGCCTGCGCGCCGTAGTTGAGCGCGATGGCGAGGAGCGGCCCAGTGTTGGCGGCGGTGCGCGCCACGGCCTCGTCGACCATCGCCACCAGATCGGGGGCGAAGCGGCGATAGTCGCCGATGACGCGCAGCCGGACGTTCTCGCGGGCGAGCTCGTCGAGGTCGGAGCGGATGAAGTGGCGGAGCAGGCCCATCAAGTCGCTGACCTCCGCCTCGGGCCGGCGCCAGTTCTCGGAGGAGAAGGCGTAGAGCGTCAGCGCCTCGATCCCCATGGCGCGCGCGGCGCGGGTGACGCGGCGAACCGCCTCGACGCCGGCGCGGTGGCCGGCGATGCGGGGGAGGAAGCGCTTCTTCGCCCAGCGCCCGTTGCCGTCCATGATGATGGCGACGTGACGCGGCACGCCCGCCCCCGTCGCCATGGCGGGAGCGGCCTGGGCGGCCGTGGCGGTCACTTGCCCAGGATTTCCTTCTCCTTGGCGGACGCTGCCGCGTCGATCTCGCCGATGGTCTTGTCCGTCAGCTTCTGGAGCTCGGTCTCGTGGCGCTTGCGCTCGTCCTCGCCGAAGACGTTCTTCTTCTCGTCGACCTTGAGGTTGTCCATGCCGTCGCGCCGCACGTTGCGCGCGGCGATGCGCGCCTTCTCGGCGTATTGGCCGGCGAGCTTGGCGAGCTCCTTGCGGCGCTCCTCCGTCAGGTCGGGGATGGGCAGGCGCAGAGTCTGGCCGTCGTTGATCGGGTTCAGGCCCAGCCCCGCGCTGCGGATCGCCTTCTCGACGGGGCCGACGTTCGACTTGTCCCAGACCTGCACCGAAATCATCCGGGGCTCAGGCACCGACACCGTCGCGACCTGCGTCAGCGGCATGTGCGAGCCGTAGACCTCGACGGTCACGGGATCGAGAAGCGCGGTCGAGGCGCGACCGGTGCGCAGGCCTCCCAGATCGTGCTTGAGCGACTCCACGGCGCCCGTCATGCGGCGCTCGAGGTCGGCCTTGTCATACGCCGGCATCGGCTAGCTCCCGTTGGTTCTGGATGATCGTCGACGTGCCCCCGCCGGCCAGCACGCTGGCGAGCGCGCCGTGATCGCGGATGTTGAACACGACGATGGGGATGTGGTTCTCGCGGCACAGCGCCACGGCGGCGGCGTCCATGACGCCCAGCTCGTCCGACAGCACGCGGCCGAAGGTGAGCGTGTCGTAGCGCTTGGCGCTCGCGACCTTCTTGGGGTCGGCGTCGTACACGCCGTCGACGCTCGTGCCCTTGAACAGCGCGTCGCAGTTCATCTCGGCCGCGCGGAGCGCAGCGGCGGTGTCGGTGGTGAAGAACGGATTGCCCGTGCCCGCCGCGAAGATGACCACGCGGCCTTTCTCCATGTGTCGCTCGGCGCGGCGGCGGATGTACGGCTCGCAAACCGAGGCCATGGGGATGGCGGACTGGACGCGGGTGTCGACGCCGATCTTCTCCAGCGCGTTCTGGACGGCGAGCGCGTTCATCACGGTCGCGAGCATGCCCATGTAGTCGGCGCTGGCGCGGTCGAAGCCCTTGGCGGCACCGGCCAGCCCGCGGAAGATATTCCCGCCGCCCACGACGACGCACATCTCGTGCCCCGCCGCCTTCGCTTCGGCGATCTCGCCGGCGACCCGGTCGACGGTGGCCGGATCGATGCCGAACTGGCCGGATCCCATCAGGACTTCGCCCGACAGCTTGAGGAGGATGCGCTTGAAACGGGGGTGGGACATGAGCACTCGGGTACGGGGCGGGGAGCGGCGCGGACCTTAGGCGGGGGGTCCGTCGGTATCAACCATTGTGTGGCGGACGCGGAAAGGGCCGCCCCGGAT
Source organism: Sphingomonas sp. (assembly GCA_036387895.1). GTDB lineage: Bacteria > Pseudomonadota > Alphaproteobacteria > Sphingomonadales > Sphingomonadaceae > Sphingomonas. The sequence continues at coordinate 10,795 of DASVSW010000128.1, read as the reverse complement.
CGCTCCGGGACGGCCCCCTCCAGTCCTCAGCGGATCAGGCCGTCGGCTCGGGCTGCTTCGTCTGCGGAACGCCGGACGCGGCCGCGACTTCGGCGGCGAAGTCGCTCTGCTCGCGCTCGATGCCCTCGCCCAGCTGGAAGCGGACATAGTCCTTCAGCACGATGGGCGAGCCGGCGTCCTTGCCGGCCTTGGCGACGACGTCCGAGATCTTGGTCTTGCCGTCCATCACGAACAGCTGGCTGACCAGCGCGTGCTCCTTGCGGAACTTCGCGACGGCGCCGTCGACCATCTTGGCGACGATGTCGGCGGGCTTGCCGCTCTCGGCCGCCTTCTCCTGCGCGATGGCGCGCTCGCGCTCGATCAGCTCGGCGTCGAGGTCCTCCTCGTTCAGCGCCTGCGGGAAGGCGGCGGCGATGTGCATCGCCAGCTCGCGGCCGAGCTTCTGCAGCGTTTCGGCGGGAGCGGCGCTCTCCAGCGCCACGAGCACGCCGATCTTGCCCAGGCCCGGCGACTGCTGGTTGTGGACGTAGGACACGACCGCGCCCTCCGACACCTCCAGACGCTTCGCGCGGCGGATCGACTGGTTTTCGCCGATGGTGGCGATGTTGTTGGTCAGCACGTCGGCCACAGTGGTGCCGGACGGCATCGCTTCGGCCTTGATGGCTTCCACGTCGCCGCCGGTGGCGAGCGCGATCTGCGTCACTTCGCGGACGAAGTCCTGGAACTGGTCGTTCTTGGCGACGAAGTCGGTCTCGGAGTTCACCTCGACGGCGGCGCCCTTGGTCCCGGACACGGCGACGCCGACCAGGCCCTCGGCCGCGGTGCGGCTCGACTTCTTCGCGGCGGCCGCGAGGCCCTTGGTGCGCAGCCAGTCCATCGCGGCGTCCATGTCGCCCGCGGTCTCGTTCAGCGCCTTCTTGCAATCCATCATGCCCGCGCCGCTCTTCTCGCGCAGGTCCTTGACCATCGCTGCCGTGATGTCGGCCATTTTCGTGATCCTTCTATGGGTAACGTAGGTGCGGGCGGGATCGGCCGCTTCGAAAAGCGCCCTGCCCCGCCCGCATGTCAGTTCTACGACAGGGTTCAGGCGTCGATCTGGCGCTCGCCTTCCGCGGCCATCGCGGGCTCGGTCGCGGCGGCCGGAGCCTCGGGATCGGCCTCGGGCGTCGGCTCGGCGGCGATCGGGTCGGCGCTCAGCGCCTCCTCCGCCGGCGGCTCCGCCATCGCGCCGAAGTCGACGCCGCGGCGCTGCTGCTGCTCGGCGCCGCCGCGGGTCGCCGCGATGGCGATCGCCTCGCAATAAAGGCGGATGGCGCGGCTCGCGTCGTCGTTGGCGGGGACCGGGAAAGCGATGCCGTCCGGCGACACGTTCGAGTCGAGGATGGCGACGACGGGGATGCCCAGCGTGTTCGCCTCCTTGATCGCCAGCTCCTCCTTGTTCGCGTCGATCACGAACATGACGTCGGGGACGCCGCCCATGTCGCGGATGCCGCCGAGCGACAGCTCGAGCTTGTCGCGCTCGCGGGTGAGCTGGAGCACCTCCTTCTTGGTGAGGCCGGCGGTGGCGCCGCTCAGCTGCTCCTCGAGGGCCTTCAGGCGCTTGATGGAACCGGAGATCGTCTTCCAATTGGTGAGCATGCCGCCCAGCCAGCGGTGGTTGACGAAATGCTGGCCCGCGCGGCGCGCGGAGTCGGCGATCGGCTCCTGCGCCTGGCGCTTGGTGCCGACGAACAGGACCTTGCCGCCCGACGCCACCGTCTGGCTGACGAATTCGAGCGCGCGCGCGAAGAGCGGCACGGTCTGCGACAGGTCGAGGATGTGGACGCCGTTGCGGTCGCCGAAGATGTAGGGCTTCATCTTCGGATTCCAGCGATGCGTCTGGTGACCGAAGTGCGCGCCGGTTTCGATAAGCGCCTGCATGGTGACGACGGGTGCCGCCATAGGGATGGATCCTTCCGGTTGAGCCTCTGGGAAGCGAGTGACGCCAGGACGGACCTGTGGCGCACCGGGCTATGTTGCTTCCCATGCGGGGTTGAGGGCCGCGCGCCTAGTGCAATCCGGCCCGCGACGCAAGCCGAACGAATCGCTTGACGCTTGGAACGCAAGTAGAACATAACGGCATCGGAAGCGGACCAAAGCACGATCCTTTGAAGTTCCGAAGCTAAGTCGCTCGGAACACGAAGAATTTTTGCGATGGGTCCGGAACGGTCCGCGGACTTGGTCGTTTGGTTAATCAGAACAAGTTCGCGATATGCAGGGAGGCGAACATGGTAGCGGTTATTGGGGTCCTGATCTTCACCGGCGCGTTCCTCGCCTCCGTCGCGGTCATCGCTATGATGGTCGCGCCGCAGTGGCGTCGGATCGCCCGCCTCGCGATGGGCAACGTCGAGCCTTCGTTCCAGCCTTTGGCTAAGCTCGCCGGCGCCGAGCGCCGCATCCGCCTCAACCGGTGGGCGTCCGCTCCGGTCCCTCAGTCGATCCGCCGCCTGCGCGAAGCCGCTTGACCTTGGCGTAACCCGCGACGCTGAACGGCAGGGTGGCGAGATAGGTCAGGCTGATCGCGCTCAGCGTGTGCCATGGCGCGGTCACCAGCGCCGCGAAGATCACCACCACCAGCACCAGCGCTTCGAAGCGCACCGTCCGGCGCAGCCGGAGCGAACTCCACGAGACGGTCGGCAAGCTCGACACCATCAGCGTTGCGATCAGTGCCGTCCAGGGCGCCACCAGCCAGGGCGATGCGAACCGCTCCTCTCCCGTCGACAGCGTCAGGAACACCGGCAGCAGCGCCAGCCCCGCGCCCGCGGGCGCGGGCACTCCAGTCAGATAGCCGGCGGCTTTGCGAGGCTCGTCCGTCTCGTCGATCTTCGCGTTGAAGCGCGCCAGCCGGAGTGCGCAGAAGACCGCGAACACCAGCGCGCAGATCCAGCCCAGGCGCGGCAGCTGCTCTAGCGACCACAGATACAGGATGAGTGCGGGCGCGACGCCGAACGAGATCGCGTCAGACAGCGAGTCGAGCTCGGCGCCGAAGCGCGTCTCGCCGCGGAGAAGCCGGGCGATGCGGCCGTCGATGCCGTCGAGCGCGCCGGCGATGAGGATCATCGTCACCGCCTGCTCCCACTGCCCGCCGATCGCGAACCGGACACCCGACAGCCCGGAGCACAGCGCCAGCGCGGTGACGGCGTTGGGCGCGACGGCGCGGAGCGGCAGCCCGCGGCGGAGCATGGGCGGACGCCGCCCCGGCCGCGGCTCTATCATTGCGCGATGCCCGACACGGCCGTCGCGCCGCGCCGCCCGATGACCGTCTCGCCGGCGATCGAGCGCTGGCCGAGCGTCACCTGCGGCGCGTAGTCGTCGGGCAGGTACACGTCGACGCGGCTGCCGAAGCGGATAAGACCGACGCGCTGCCCGGCGGCGACCATGTCGCCCGGCTTCACGAAGCCCAGGATGCGCCGCGCCACCAGACCCGCGATCTGCGTGAAGCCGATCCGCTCGCCGTCCAGACCTTCGACGACGAAGTGCTGGCGCTCGTTCTCGTCGGACGCCTTGTCGAGGTCGGCGTTAAGGAACTTGCCCGAGATGTAGACGACCTGCCGGATCGTGCCCGCGACGGGGCTGCGGTTGATGTGGACGTCGAACACGCTCATGAAGATCGAGACGCGGACGCGCGTGGCGTCGGTGATGCCGTTGGCGCCGTCCATCTCGCGCGGCACGGGCACGCGGGCGATCATCGTCACCAGCCCGTCGGCGGGCGCCACGATCAGCCCGTCGCCCATCGGCGTGGTGCGGATTGGATCGCGGAAGAACGCCGCAACCCAGACCGTCAGGCCGACGAGCGGCCAGAACAGCGTGTCGTCGATCAGGAGGCTAAGCAGCGCGGTCAGCGCGGCGGAGATGAAGACGAACTTGCGGCCTTCAGGGTGTACGGCCGGGAAGCGCCACTTGACGTTGGTGGTCGCGACCGGCGGCTTTTCAAGCGATGCCATTCGCCCGCGTGTACCCGTCCCGAGGCGTCCGTACAACAACGCGGCGCTCACCGGGCGGGCGGTTGATCCCCGCTCCCGTCCCTCCTAGAGCGCGCCCATCCATCCACAGGACGAGAGAACATGGCCAAGATCAAGGTGAAGACGCCCGTCGTGGAGATCGACGGCGACGAGATGACGCGGATCATCTGGGAATGGATCCGCGAGCGCCTGATCAAGCCCTATCTCGAGATCGACCTCGACTATTACGACCTCGGCATCGAGGCGCGCGACCGGACGGACGACAAGGTCACGGTCGACAGCGCGGAGGCGATCAAGCGCTACGGCGTGGGCGTGAAGTGCGCCACCATCACCCCCGACGAGCAGCGCGTCGAGGAGTTCAAGCACAAGAAGATGTGGCGCTCGCCCAACGGCACGATCCGCAACATCCTGGGCGGCGTGGTCTTCCGCGAGCCGATCGTGATCAAGAACGTCCCCCGCCTCATCCCCGGCTGGACGCAGCCGATCGTCGTCGGCCGTCACGCGTTCGGTGACCAGTACCGCGCGACCGACTTCCGCGTCCCCGGCCCGGGCAAGCTCACGATGAAGTTCGAGGGCGCGGACGGCCAGGTGATCGAGCACGAGGTGTTCCAATTCCCGTCGTCGGGCGTCGCGATGGGCATGTACAACCTCGATGACTCGATCCGCGACTTCGCGCGCGCGTCGCTGAACTACGGCCTGGGTCGCGGCTGGCCGGTCTACCTGTCGACCAAGAACACGATCCTGAAAGCCTATGACGGCCGCTTCAAGGACATCTTCCAGGAGATCTTCGACGCCGAGTTCGCGAGCGATTTCAAAGAGAAGGGCATCGTCTACGAGCACCGCCTGATCGACGACATGGTCGCCTCCGCGCTCAAGTGGTCCGGCGAGTTCGTGTGGGCGTGCAAGAACTACGACGGCGACGTCCAGTCGGACCAGGTCGCGCAGGGCTTCGGTTCGCTCGGCCTCATGACTTCCGTGCTGATGACGCCGGACGGCAAGACCGTCGAAGCCGAGGCGGCGCACGGCACCGTCACCCGCCACTACCGCCAGCACCAGCAGGGGAAAGCGACCTCGACCAACCCGATCGCGTCCATCTTCGCGTGGACGGGCGGGCTGAAGTACCGCGGGCGCTTCGACGGCACGCCGGACGTCACCCGCTTCGCCGAGACGCTTGAGCAGGTCTGCGTCGAGACGGTCGAGAACGGCCACATGACCAAGGACCTCGCCATCCTGATCGGGCCGAGCCAGCCCTGGATGACGACCGAGCAGTTCTTCGAGCAGGTCCGCGTGAATCTCGAGACCAAGATGGGCTCCTGGCAGTAAACGGCTGACAGCCTCGGGGCGGGCCGCCTAAGCTCGCCCCGTGGCCATCGAGATAAGCAACGAAGGCGTCAGCGACGCGCTGGTGATCCTCGGCGCGGCGGGGATCGTCATCCCCGCCTTCGCGCGGTTCCGGATCAGCCCGGTGATCGGGTTCATCCTGGTCGGCGTGCTCGTCGGCCCGTCGGGGCTCGGCGCCTGGGTCGAGCGCTACCCCTGGCTCTACTACCTTACCATCTCCAACCGGCCGTCGATCGAGCCGTTCGCCGAGTTCGGCATCATCTTGCTCCTCTTCTCCATAGGGCTGGAGCTCAGCTTTCGCCGGCTATGGGCGATGCGGGCGCAGGTGTTCGGGCTGGGAGCGGCCGAGCTCCTCGGGGCGGGCGCGCTGATCGCGATCGGGTTGCACCTGCTCGGGCAGGGCTGGCCGGGCGCGCTCGGCTTAGGCTTCGCTCTGGCCCTGTCGTCGACCGCGCTGGTGCTGCCGATCGCCGGCACCGCGAGCGCCGTCGGGCGCGCGGCGTTCGCCATGCTGCTGTTCGAGGACTTGGCGCTCGTGCCCATCACCTTCGCGCTGGGCGCGATGAGCGGCACGGGAGGTTGGGACGCCGTCGCGAGCGTGGCGTTGCGCGGCCTGGTCACCGTGGTCGGCATCTACGTCGCCGGCCGCTACTTCCTCCCGCGACTGTTCGCGCAGGCTGCGCGGACCAAGAGCCCGGAGCTGTTCCTGGCGGCGTCGTTATTGGTGGTCATCGTCGCGAGCGTCGCCACCAGCGCCGCCGGGCTGTCCCCGATCGTCGGCGCCCTGATCGCGGGCGTGCTGATCGCGGAGACGGATTACCACCAGGAGGTCGAGCTCATCACCGCGCCGTTCAAGGGGCTGGCGCTCGGAGTGTTCCTGATCTCCGTGGGCATGAGCCTTGACCTGGGCCTTGTGGCCGCGAACTGGGCGCAACTGCTCGGCGCGCTGGCGGCGGTGCTCGCGGTGAAGAGCATGGTGACCTTCGCGCTGTTGCGGATCGCACGGGCACGGGCGGGCGTGGCGGCCGAGGCCGGGCTGCTGATGGGCAGCCCGTCGGAAACGACGCTGATCGTGCTGGCGGCGGCGCTCGGGTCGGGGCTGATCCTGCCGTCCACCGCGGCGTTCTGGCAGACGGTGACGGCCATCGGCCTGACGCTGACGCCGCTCCTCGCCAAGGGCGGTCGCTCGGTCGCCCGTCTGATGGAGGGGGGCGCCGAGCCGGTCGAGCCGCTGGAGTTGGGCGAGGCGCATCCCGGGGTGATCATGATCGGCTTCGGCCGGGTCGGGCGCATGGTGGCGGACATGCTCAAGGTCCATGCGCAGCCTTACATCGCCATCGACGCCGACATCGACGTGGTCGCGGAATGCAAGCGCGCAGGTTACCCCCTGCGGTTCGGCGACGCGTCGCGCGCCGAGCTGATCGAGCGGCTGCGGCTGCCCGAGGCGCGCGCGCTGATCCTGACGATGGACGATCCGGTGCTGACCGTGAGGATCGCCCGCGCCGCCAGGGCGCTCGCGCCTGAGCTGCCGATCATCGCACGGGCCCGAGACACCGCCCACGCCGCCGAACTCTATCAGGCGGGAGTAACCGACGCGGTGCCGGAGACGCTGGAGAGTTCGCTCCAGCTGTCGGAGACGGTGCTGGTCGACCTCGGCGTCGCGATGGGTCCGGTGATCGCGTCGATTCACGAGAAGCGCGACGAGTTGCGCCAGACGATCCGGCGCGACGCGGCGCTGGAGCGCGATCCCAGGATCAGACGGGTCCGCGGCCGGAGCGAGACGAGCCGCGCGTGAGCGGCGGAACCGGGGCTGTCGCGAACCGTTCTCATTTCGGATCAGTAAGGAGTATCCCATGAAGTTCCTCGCAGGGGTCGCCCTGAGCGCCCTGACCTCAATCGCCGGCGTCGCCGCCGCGCAGACGTCGCCCGCGACCGGGCCCGTGCCGGCGACCGCGCCGCAGGCGCCGGCCACCGCGTCGGCCACGCCGACCGTGGGCGCCACCGTGTACGACTCGGCGGGCGCGGTGCTCGGCACCGTGACGCAGGTCACGCCGCAGGCGGTGACGGTGGACGTGGGCGGCAAGCCCGCCCCGCTTCCGGCGAACGCGATCGGCTCCGGCCCCCGCGGGCTCCAGGTAGCCGTGACGCGCGCGCAGGTCGAAGCGCAGCTCGCCCAGGCAGTCGGGTCGGCGCTGGAGCAGCAGCTGGTCGCGGGCGCGCAGGTGCGCGGCACCGGCGGCGCGGTGGTCGGCACCGTCAAGAGCGCCGACGCCGAGCTCGTCACCGTGACGACCGCGAAGGGCGACGTCCGTCTGCCCCGCAGCGGCTTCGCGGCCGGGACGAACGGCGTCGTCGTCGGCCTGACAGCGGCGCAGCTCGACGCCGCGATCGCGCAAGCGGGCGGCGGCGCGTCGACCTCGGGCGCCGGCACGGCGGCTGCCACGGGCGACTCGACCAGCGAGACGACCGAGCCGACCGAGCCGACCGCGGCCGCCACTCCGAGCACGGCGGCCAGCTCGACCAAGTCGACGACCAAGCGGACGACGCGCACCACCAAGCGGACGACAGACCGGTAAATTCGATCGACCAGGACCGGCGCTCCAGCGCGCCGGTCCGTTTCGGCTAGGCCGCCGCGCGGGCCTCGGTCAGCGCCTCGCGCACCGCCGAGACCGCGTCCGCGGCCTTGGACGCGTCGGGACCGCCGCCCTGCGCCATGTCGGGACGGCCTCCCCCGCCCTGCCCGCCCAGCGCGGCGACCGCGCGGCGGAGCAGGTCGACGGCGTTGAGCGACCCGGTCAGATCGTCGGTGACGCCGACCGCGACCGAGCCCCGGCCTTCGTTGGTGGCGACCAGCACGGCGACGCCGCTGCCCAGCCGCTTCTTGGCGTCGTCCACCGCGCCGCGCAGCGCCTTCGAGTCGAAGCCGTCGAGCACCTGGCCGATGAAGCCGACGCCGTTTACCTGCTCCGGTCCGGCGGCCTCGCCCGAGCCGCCGCCCAGCGCCAGCGCGCGCTTCGCGTCGGCGAGCTCGCGCTCGAGACGGCGGCGCTCCTCCACCAGCGCCAGCACGCGCGCGGGCACCTCGTCGGGGCTGGCCTTGAGCACGGCGGCGGCCTCGCGCAGCTTCTCGTCGCGGCCGTTGAGATAGGCGCGCGCGGCTTCGCCGGTCAGCGCTTCGACGCGGCGGACGCCGGAGCTGACCGCGCCTTCGCCGACGATCTTGAGCAGGCCGATGTCGCCGAGCGCCGGCACATGGGTGCCGCCGCAGAGTTCGACCGAGTAGCGGCCGCCGTCGGTCCCCATGCTGACGACGCGGACCTCGTCGCCGTACTTCTCGCCGAACAGCGCCATCGCGCCTTCGGCGATCGCCTCGTCGGGCGTCATCAGGCGCGTGGTGACAGGGGAATTGGCGCGGACCTGCGCGTTGACGTCGGCTTCCACGGTCGCGAGTTCGGCCGCGGACATCGCGGTCGGGTGCGAGACGTCGAAGCGCAGCCGCTGGGGCGCGACCAGCGAGCCCTTCTGCGCGACGTGCTTGCCCAGCCGCTCGCGGAGGGCGGCGTGGAGCAGGTGGGTGGCGGAGTGGTTGGCGCGGATCGCGGCGCGGCGCGCGCGGTCGATGCGGAGGCGGACGGGGTCGCCGACCTTGACCGCGCCGGCTTCGACGCGGGCGTGATGGACGTGGAGGCGGCCGAGCTGCTTCGACGTGTCGGTGACTTGCGCGCGCAACCTGTTGTCGCCGCTCAACTCTCCCGTGTCGCCGACCTGGCCGCCGCTCTCGGCGTAGAAGGGCGTCTGGTTGACGACGATCATCGCTTCGTCGCCCGCGGCGGCCTGAGTGACGCGTGCGCCGTCCTTCACGATCGCGACCACCGCGCCCTCACCCTCCTCGGCCAGGTAGCCGATGAACTCGGTGCCGCCCGCCTCCTCGGCGATGTCGAACCAGAGGTCGTCCGAAGCCTTCGCGCCCGAGCCCTTCCAGGCGGCGCGGGCGGCGCGCTTCTGCTCGGTCATCGCAACGTCGAAGCCGGCGCGATCGACGTGGAGGCCCTGCGCGCGGAGCGCGTCTTCCGTCAGGTCGTACGGAAAGCCGAAGGTGTCGTAGAGCTTGAACGCGGTCTCGCCCGCCAGCGTGTCGCCGGCGGACATGGCGGCGGTCGCCTCGTCGAGGAGGCGCAGGCCCTTGTCGAGCGTCTGGCGGAAGCGCGTCTCCTCCTGGCGGAGCGTCGCCTCGATCAGCGGCTGGGCGCGGACGAGCTCGGGGTAAGCGGCGCCCATCTCGGCGACCAAGGACGGCACGAGCCGGTGCATCAGCGGCTCCTTGGCGCCGAGCAGATGCGCGTGGCGCATCGCGCGGCGCATGATGCGGCGGAGCACGTAGCCGCGGCCCTCGTTCGCCGGGAGCACGCCGTCGGCGACGAGGAAGCCCGCCGAGCGGAGATGGTCGGCGATGACGCGGTGCGACGCCTTGTGCTCTCCGGTCGCATGCGTGTGCGTCAGCTCGGAGGAGGCGGCGATCAGCGCCTTGAACGTGTCGGTATCGTAATTGTCGTGGACGCCCTGCATCACCGCGGCGATGCGCTCCAGGCCCATGCCGGTGTCGATCGAGGGTTTGGGCAGCTCGGAGACGATCTCGTTCGCCTCCTGCTCATACTGCATAAAGACGAGGTTCCAGATCTCGACGAAGCGGTCGCCGTCCTCGTCCGGGCTGCCGGGCGGGCCGCCGGCGATGTGGTCGCCGTGATCGAAGAAGATTTCGGAACAGGGGCCGCAGGGGCCGCTGTCGCCCATCGCCCAGAAATTGTCCTTGGTGGCGATGCGGATGATGCGGTGTTCGGGCAGGCCGGCGATCTTGCGCCACAGCTCGAACGCCTCGTCGTCGGTGTGGTAGACGGTGGCGGTCAGCCGTTCGGCCGGCAGGCCCCAGTCGCGCGTTAGGAGCGTCCAGGCGTGGGTGATCGCCTGCTCCTTGAAATAGTCGCCGAACGAGAAGTTGCCGAGCATCTCGAAGAAGGTGTGGTGGCGCGCGGTGTAGCCGACATTGTCGAGGTCGTTGTGCTTGCCGCCCGCGCGCACCGACTTCTGCGAGGAGGCCGCGGTCGAATAGGGCCGCGTCTCCAGCCCGGTGAAGACGTTCTTGAACGGCACCATGCCGGCGTTGACGAACATCAGCGTCGGGTCGTTCTGCGGCACCAGCGGCGCCGAGGGCACGACCTGGTGCCCTTGTCCGGCGAAATAGTCGAGGAAGCCGCGGCGGATGTCGTTCGTTGAGATCATGGGAGGTCGATAGGCGAGCGGGCCGCCCCTCTCAAGCCGCGCGAGTCCCGCGCCGAAGTTGACGACGTTGAACCGAAGCGTGGTGGAAACCTGTCACCTTCGAAGGGATGTGTGGGGGTCATCGGAGAACGCTAGCGCTGTACTCGCGTGTAGGACAGGCTGTCTCCAGGGGGGAG
>DASVSW010000127.1:0-3525 GCA_036387895.1 Sphingomonas sp. | reverse complement strand
GAAGAAGAACCAGAAGACGGGCGCCGTGTACTCGACCGCGAGCTCGAACCCGTCGCGCGCGAACGCGCCCGCCCCGACCAGGAGCAGCGCGACGGCCCCTTGCGCGACCAGCGCGTTGCGCGGCGTGCCGCTGTCCCCGTGCCAATGCCCCAGGAACCCAAGTGCTGGCACGTCGCGCCCGAAGGCGTAGGCCGATCGCGCGCCGGTGATCGCGGTGGCGTTCGCCGAGGTCAGCGCCGCGATCGCGACGGCGACCGCGATCAGCGTCGCGCCCCCGTTCCCGAATCCTGCGCGCATCACGTCGGCCGCCACGGCTTGCGATCCCGCCATGCCCGCGAGCCCGAGGACACGCAGGTAAGCGAGGTTGGCGAGCACGTAGAGCGCGGCGAGCAGCGCGAGGCTGACCGCCAGCACCCGCCCGATCCGCCGACCGCCGCCCTTAAGCTCGGCGGACAGGTACGCCGCCTCGTTCCAGCCGCCATAGGTGAGGAGCACGAACACCATCACCAGGCCGATCGAGCCGTCGTCGGCGGGCGAGGCGGCGGGCGCGGCCGCGGGCGCGATCAGGAGGCCCGCGACGATCACGGCGACCAGCCCCGCCACCTCGATCAGCGTGAGCCAAAGCTGCGCGCCGGCGCCCTGGCGGACGCCCAGCCAGTTGATCGCCGTGATCCCCGCCACCGCGAGCGCCGCATAGAGCGCGGACGACGCGGATCCCGCGATCGGCGCGACCTGGGTCAGATAGTCGCCGAACACGAAGGCGAGCACCGCGATTGACCCCGTCTGGATCACCGCCAGCCTCGCCCAGGCGTAGAGGAAGGCGAGCCGCGCCCCGAACGCCCGGCGCAGGTACGAATAGTCGCCGCCCGCGTCCGGATAGGCGGCCGCGAGCTCCGCGTAGCAGACTGCCCCCGCTAGCGCGATCAGCGCGCCCGCGACCCAGACGCCGATCAGCTCCGCGGGGCCGCCGACGCCGCCCGCCACCAACGACGGTGTGCGGAAGATGCCCGCGCCCAGCACGATGCCGACGGTGATCGCGACGGCGTCGCGGGTGGACAGCGTCTGGCGGGGCTGGGGCGGATCAGTGGGCATGAAACGGGGGCGTAACGTCGAAACGGTACGCGCGGTCCTGTCCACCGCCGAGAAAGGCGCTAGCGACCCAGGCCTCCCACCCCGGCGAACGCCGGGGCCCAGACCCGCCGCACGGCGTCTCGCGACTGGAAGGCCGCACCCGTCGCGCTGGGCCCCGGCCTCCGCCGGGGTGGAGCGGTGGGGGGCTACGCCGTCTCCACCGTCCGAGCCTCGTACCCCGCCTCCTTCAGCGCGGCGAACAGGCGGTCGAGATGCGCGCGGTCGCGCGTTTCGCACTCGATCTCGGTGATCAGCCCTTTCGCGGGCAGCGTGGTGAAGACGCGCTGGTGATAGACCTCGATGATGTTCACCCGCTCCCGATCGAAGACGCGGGCGAGGTTGAACAGCGCGCCCGGCTGGTCCTGGAGCCGGATCGACAGTCGCGCGAGCCGCCCGGAGCGGACGAGGTCGCGGAGCAGCACGTTCGCGAGCAGCCGCGTGTCGATGTTGCCGCCGCACAGCACCACGCCGACGGTGCGTCCGCGGAAGCGCTCGGGGTGCGCGAGCAGCGCCGCCAGCCCGGCGGCGCCCGCACCCTCGACCACCGTCTTCTCGATCTGGAGGAGCAGGCTCACCGCCTCCTCCAGCTTGCGCTCGGAGACCAGGAGGATGTCGTCGACCAGCTCCGCGACCATGGTCGCGGTGATCCCGCCCGGCTCCTTGACCGCGATGCCTTCCGCCAGCGTGTCGCCGGCGCAGGGATGGTCGGTGCCGTTGATGCGGTTGAACATCGACGGGAACAGCTCGGCCTCGACGCCGACCACGTCGATGGCGCGGGCCCCCTTTCGCCCACTGGCTGCGCGGGCGACGGTCGCCATCCCGCTGATCAGGCCGCCGCCGCCGATCGGCACCACCAGCGTGTCGATCTCCGGCACGTCCGCCAGCATCTCGATCGCGACCGTGCCCTGGCCGGCGATGATGCGCGGGTCGTCGAAGGGGTGGACGAAGGTCAGGCCGCGCTCCGCCTCCAGCGTGCGGGCATGGGCGTAGGCGGCGTCGAACGTCTCGCCTTCCAGGATCACGGTCGCGCCATGGCCTTCGGTCTGCGTCACCTTGGTGATGGGCGCGGTGCGCGGCATCACGATGGTGACGGGCACGCCCAGCCGGTTCGCGTGGTACGCCAGCCCCTGCGCGTGGTTGCCCGCCGACGCCGCGATGACGCCCTTGGCGCGCGCCGCGTCCGACAGCTGGAGCAGCGTGTTGAGCGCGCCGCGCTCCTTGTACGCGGCGGTGAACTGGAGGTTCTCGAACTTCAGGTACACCGTGGCGCCCGTGATCTGGGACAGGGTGCGGCTGATGAAGGTCGGCGTACGGACGATCTGGTCGCGGATCCGCGCATGCGCGGCCTCCACGTCGGCGAGGCTGACGGGCAGGTCGGGGGCGAGGACGCGCTGGGTGGCCATGATACCTAACCGTTCGCCCTGAGCTCGTCGAAGGGCCGTCCTTCTTGGCTCGCGGCGGAAAAGAGAGAACGGGGCTTCGACAAGCTCAGCCCGAACGGAAGGGAGGAGCTAGACCATCTGGCGCGGGTGGGGAACACCTCCTATGCCCCCGCCCATGAAGGTCGCATGGATCGGGCTGGGCGTGATGGGCGCGCCCATGGCGGGGCACCTGGCGCGGGCGGGGCATGAGGTCGCCGTCTACAACCGGACGCGCGCCAAGGCGGACGCCTGGGTCGGGAAGCATGGCGGACGCGCAGCGGACACGCCGGCGGCGGCGGCCGACGGCGCGGACGCGGTATTCGCCTGTGTGGGAAACGACGACGATCTGGCGGCGGTGACGCTGGGCGCGGACGGCGCGTTCGGGGCGATGCGTCCGCAAGCGCTATTCGTCGACCACACCACCGTGTCGGCCGACATCGCGCGGCGGCTGGCGGCGGAGGGCGATGCGCGCGGCCTGCTGGTGCTCGACGCGCCGGTGTCGGGCGGGCAGGCGGGCGCGGAGAACGGCAAGCTCGCGATCATGTGCGGCGGGTCGGACGCGGCGTTCGCGGCGGCCGAGCCGGTGATGGGCGCCTACGCCGCCCGGATCGTCCATATCGGCGGGCCGGGCGCGGGCCAGCAGACCAAGATGGTCAACCAGATCTGCATCGCGGGCGTGCTGGGCGGGCTGTCGGAGGCGCTGCGGTTCGCCGAGACGGCGGGGCTGGACACCGACAAGGTGCTCGACGCGGTGTCGGGGGGTGCTGCGCAGAGCTGGCAGATGGTGAACCGCTGGCCGACCATGGCGCAGGGCGAGTTCGACTTCGGCTTCGCGATCGACTGGATGCGCAAGGACTTAGGCCTGGCGCTCGACGAAGCGCGGCGGAACGGTTCGACGCTGCCGGTGGCGGCGCTGGTCGACCAGTTCTACGCCGAGGTGCAGAAGATGGGCGGCGGCCGTCAGGACACGAGC
>DASVSW010000126.1:0-7736 GCA_036387895.1 Sphingomonas sp. | reverse complement strand
GACGGCAGCCCCGCCAACGCCAGGCGGGCGGTCGAAGGCTCGCTCCAGCGCTTGGGCGTCGAGACAATCGACCTCTTCTACCAGCACCGCGTCGACCCCAAGGTGCCCATCGAGGACACCGTCGGCGGGATGGGCGAGCTCGTCGCCGAAGGGAAGATCCGCTATATCGGCCTCTCCGAAGCCGGCCCCGAAACGCTCCGTCGCGCCGCCGCGACCCACCCGATCACCGCCCTCCAGAGCGAATATTCGCTGTGGGAACGCGACGTCGAAGACGAGATCCTCGCCATCTGCCGCGAGCACGACATCGGCTTCGTCCCCTACAGCCCTCTCGGCCGCGGCTTCCTCGCGGGCGGCATCCGCTCCCTCGACGACCTCGCCCCCGACGACTGGCGCCGCAACGACCCGCGCTTCTCCCCTGAGAACATGCCGCGCAACCTCGCCATCGTCGACGCGGTCGCCCGCGTCGCGGAGCGCCGGGACGCGTCGAGCGCCCAGGTCGCGCTCGCCTGGCTCCTCGCGCAAGGCGACGACATCGTCCCCATCCCCGGCGTCAAACGCCGCGAGACGATGCGCGACAGCGCCGCCGCGGCCGACGTCGAGCTGACGCCTGAGGACCTGGCCGAGCTCGACGCCGCCGCGCCCAAGGGCGCCACGGCGGGCCCGCGCTACTCGGAGCGGGGCATGCGGATGGTCCGCCTCTAGCGTCGGTTCGGAAAGGGTAGGCCGATCCCGGTCTATTCCAGCCCTAGCCGCTCCAGCACCGCCTTGGCGTAGCTCGGGCCGACCTGCACCACCGCGCCGTCGCGCATCTCCAGCGCGAACAGGCCTTTGCCCAGCCGCTGCACGCCCGTGACCAGCGACGGCCGGACGAAGGTCGACCGGTGCACGCGGATCAGCTCGGCGGGGTCGATCAGCGCCTCCAGCGCCGACATGGACGCGCGGTGGATGTGGCTGCGCGTCGCCGTGTGGAGCATGGCGTAGTCCTTGGCGGCCTCGATCCACTCGATCGAGTCGATCGGCAGGCGGATGCGCCCGCCGCGCACCTGGACCCAGATCGCCTGGGCGTAGCGGCCCTCCTCGCCGACGACGGGCGGCGCGGACGTGCGCGCGCGCTCCACGGCCTCGCGCATCGCCTGGCGGCGCCGCGCCCGCTCCACCGCTTGGCGCAGCCGGTCGAGTCGCACGGGTTTGAGCAGGTAGTCCGCCGCCTCCACGTCGAACGCGTCGGGCGCGTATTGCTCGAAGGCGGTGACGAAGACGATCTCCGGCCGCGCCTCCTCGGGCAGGTCGGCCGCGACGCGCAGCCCGCTCTTGCCGGGCATCTGGATGTCCAGCATCACGAGGTCGGGGCGGAGCGCCGCGATCCGCTCGGCCGCCTCGCGTCCGTCGCGCGCCGTCCCGACCAGCTCCACGCCGTCCAGGTCGCCGAACAGGGCCGTCAGCCGGTCGAGCGCCAGCGGCTCGTCGTCCACCAGCAGCACCCGGAGCGCGCTCACGCCGCGCGCTCCAGCCGCGCCACCCGTCGTGTGAGCGGCAGGCGCACGACCGCCAGGAACCCCGTCGCGCGCCGCATCGCCGTGAGCTCGCCCCGGTCGCCGTAGAGCGTGCGAAGCCGCTGGCGGACGTTGGCGAGGCCGACGCCCGTGCCCGGCCGCA
Organism: Sphingomonas sp.; assembly: GCA_036387895.1. GTDB lineage: Bacteria > Pseudomonadota > Alphaproteobacteria > Sphingomonadales > Sphingomonadaceae > Sphingomonas. The sequence goes on along the minus strand of DASVSW010000126.1, from coordinate 6,080 downwards.
CGTCCGCCGACGCGTCGCCGTCGTCCTCCACCGCGACCACCAGCGCGTCGCCGTCCTCCGCCGCCTCGACGCGCACCGTCACCGGCCGGGTCGCAGGGGACACCGCGTATTTGATCGCGTTCTCCACCAGCGGCTGGAGCAGGAAGCTCGGCAGCACCGCGTCGCGCAGGTCGGGCGGGCATCGGAACTCGACCGCCAGCCGATCGCCGAAGCGCACCGCCTCGATCTCGAGGTAATGCTGCAAGGTCGCCAGCTCGTCCTCGACGCTGGCCACGCCTTCCGGATCGGCGGCGAGCGTCGCACGGAGGAAATCGGACAGCTTGGCCAGCATCTCGTCAGCTTCGGCCGTGCGCCGCGTGACCACGAGCGAGCTCACCGCGTTCAGCGTGTTGAACAGGAAGTGCGGGTTGAGCTGGTAGCGCAACGCCGCCAGCCGCGCCGCGCTCTCGGCCGCCTGCGCCCGCGCCGCGGCCTCGCGCGCCTCGGCCAGCTCGCGGTCCCGCTCCCGCGCGAGGCCGTTCGCCTCCAGCACCGTGTAGACCGCGCCCAGAAGCGCGAACTGCCAGATCAGCGCCACGAAGTTCGTGGTGGCGCGCAGGCCGAAGGGCGGCAGCTTCTGGCCCGTCGCTACCGCGTCCGCGATGACGACGCTGCTGGTCGCGTCGTACAAGGCCAGCAGCCCCGCGACGGCCAGCACCGTGGCGGCCATGGCGGCGAACCGGACGCCGCCGCGGCGGCGCCGCACCCGCCGGACCACGAGGAACAGCAGCGCCGACAGGATCGCCCCGCCCAGGCAGATGTTGAACACCGTCGCCGCGACCAGCAGGCCGGCCCCGCCCTGGAACAGCTGATAGGGCACGAGGTACAGCGCCCCCGACGTCGCCCAGGTCGCGACGGTGAGCCAGGCGGCTTGGCGTATGTCGGGCGGAAGGCGCATCGATCCGGTGCTCGCTGGGATTGGACGGGTCCGTCCTAGCCGCGGCCGCGGCGACGGGCGTCCCCCTTCGTCGCACGGGCGTCCGTCCTCGTCGATACGTCTCGGCGGTGGCGGGGTCGCGCGCAACGCCGGCGCTCGGGGCCGCGCGCGCCGGATAGACGGATCCCACCGATACGAGAGGACCGCCGCCATGTTCATCCCCGCCCTGCTCGCCGCGACGCTCGCGGCCGATCCGCCGCCCGCGCCGCCCGACGGGACCGCCGCCGTCGAAGCCGTCGCCTACGACTATGTCGACGGGCAGCTCGAAGGCGACGCGGCCCGCGTCGCCCGCGCGCTCCACCCCGATCTCGCCAAGCGCACGGTGGCCGGGAAGAGCGCGCCTTTCCCGCTGCGGCGGATGACCGCCGACGAGCTGGTCTCGCTGACGCGCGACGGCGCGCTCCGGACGCGGCGCGACCGATGGGACCGCTCGGTCCGCGTGCTCGACATGTCGGGCTCGGTCGCGACCGTCCGGGCGGAGACGCCCTGGTTCGTCGACCATCTCAGCCTCGGCCGCTTCGGCGACCGTTGGCTCATCGTGAACGCCCTGTGGTCGCCCAAGCCGCGACCCTCCGCCCAACCCGAATGAGGTCCGCCATGCGCCGCTCAGCCGCTCTCGCCGCCCTGCTCCTCGCCGCTCCGGTGGCCGCCCCGGCGATCGCGGAAGAACCGATGGAGGTGCTGCCCAGCGGCCACGCCGTCGCGACCGTGCGGGTCGGCGACAAGGGCCCGCGCCGCTTCATCATCGACACGGGCGCCAGCAACACCAACCTCCTCGCCCGCTTCGTCGCGGCGTCGCCCGAGCTCGAGCGCAAGGCGGCCGCGCGACCGCTCGAAGCCGCGTCGGGGAGCCTGCCGGCCGTGGTCGCGCGCATCCCGCGTCTGACGACGCAGGGGCGGACCTTCCTCGACCTTCCGGCCTTCCTGCTCCCCGCCGGGCCGGTGGACGCTCTGGGCGTCGACGGCGTGCTCGGCGCCGACGTGATCAGCGCCTATGCCATGGAGCTGGACGTTCCCGGGCGCCGCTGGTCGCTGACGGAGGCGCCCGCGCCCGCCGCCTTGCGCGGGATGCTGCCGCCCGTCGCGTTCACGCTCGACACCGCCCGCGCGCCGCGGCTCACGGTCATGCTGAACGGGAAGCCGGTGCCGGCGCTTCTCGACACGGGCGCGAACCGCAGCGTGATCAACTGGGCCGCGGCCGAGCTGGCGGGCGTCGCGCGGGGCGGCCCGGCGCTCCGCGGCGGCGGCCAGGCCAAGGGCGCCAGCGCGCACGCCGCCGCCGTCCAGCAGGCGGATTTCGCGATGGCGGTCGGCGACCACCGCCGCGACGCCGCGCCGCTCCGCATCGCCGACCTGCCGATCTTCAAGGCGGTTGGCATGGAGGGCCCGGCGATGATCCTGGGCCTGGACGCCTTCGCCGATCGCCGGATCGTGATCGACCATCCGCGCGGACGGCTGCACATCGCCGCGCGCTAGTCGCCCAGCGCGCGGAGCAGCTCGGCTTCGGGCAGGTTCGGGTCGGCGAGCGGGCTGGCCGCGCTCGCCTGCCCGTACCAGTCGACCGCCGCCTTGGGCCGGGGCCGGGCGAAGCGGACCCAGTCGACGTCCATCAGCATGTCGACGCGCGGGTCGGTCAGCCGCTCGCGGTTGAACAGCGCCGGGTCCTCCGGCCGGCGGGGCACGTCGGGGCTGGTCGTGTAGGCGATCAGCCCCACCTGCGTCTCCCGCCCGCCGTCCATCCGGTAGAACCGGTCGCGCACGCGCCACGCGCCGCCCTCCGGCCGCGCCAGCGCGAACAGGCTCATGCCGACGCGCACCAGCCTTAGCTCCACCCAGCCGCTCGGGAACGGCCGGAGCTTCAGGTGCGAGGAGCTGTTGTAGGTCGCCTTGGTCTCCGTCATCGTCTCGCCCGCCACATGGCCGACGCCCGTGGTGAGGAATTGCCAATTCTCGCGATGAGGCGTCCAGGCGTCGGCGCGGTTCGCGTTGGGCGTGCGCGCCATCAACCCTCCCAACGACCAGGTCCCGCCCGGCACCGCGCCTTCGCGGCCGCGCACGCGCACCCGGGCGCGCACGTCGAAGTCGCCCGTCACCTCCTTGTAGAGGAAGGGCGCCACCAGGTCGCGCACCCAGGCGGAATGATAGGGCTCGAGGTGCAGCGCGCCATCCACGCTGCGCCCGACGTCGACCGCCTTCAGCTTGTCGGGCCAGCCATGCGTCCGGTCGAAGCGCTTCCAGGCCGGCGACAGCTCGGACCCGGCGAACTCGTCGCCCAGCGCCGACAGGTCGTCGGCGGGCTCCGCCGCGGCGGCGAGGAACGGGAGGACGAGAAGGGCGAGGCGACGCGGCATGGGGCGACTCCGGATGCGGTCAGTTCGGCAGCACCCAGCGCCATATCCCCGCGGCCCAGCCCGCCAGCGGCCAGTGCGACCAGGTTGCGACGAGCCACAGCACGACGCCCCCGCCCAGCGCGTGCCCGCCGAAGCCGCCGAAACGCGCGCGGCCCTGACGGATCGCGGCGAAGGGCCAGAAACCCGTCCGCGCCTCCCATGCGCGCCAGCCCGGCTCCGCGCGGCGCTTCTTGCGGTCCTGGAGCGCGCTGCCGACGAGCGCGAGCAGCGCGATCGACCCCGCCAGCACGATCTGGGCGGGCGCCGGATAGACCAGGACGTGCGCCGCGCCCCAGAGCGCGAAGCCCCACATCATCGGGTGGCGCGTCACCGCGTAAACACCCCGCGCCTCGCGGGGCGGCTCGGGCGCGCGGTCGACGCTCGGGAAAGCGGGATTGCGGTGGAGCGAGCCCATGAACAGCACGCTCCCCGCCAGCGTCATGAGGCTCGCCGCCGCCCACAGCGCGTCGCCCACCGGCCAGAGCAGCGGCTGGATCGTGCCGTAGCGATAGGCGGCGATCAGCCAGCCCAGGCTGGCCGTCGCCACCAGCGTGTAGACGAGCAGAAACCCCCGCGCGCCCAGCACGCCGGTCAAGGGCGCGCGCAACGGGTGCGACAGGGCCAGGTGCGATCCGACGAACGCGGCCGCCGCGACCGCCACCCAGCCCGTGTCGGTCACGGGTTCACTGGACCCCGTGCATCCAGCGCTTGATCAGCGGCGAGATCAGCAGCAGCAGCACGCCGATCCCGGCGGACACCAGCCCGATCGTCCAGAACACGCCGTTGTACGTGTCCAGGCTGACCGACAGGTTGGTCACCTGCCCGCCCACCGTCTCGACGCTCGCCACCTGCGCGACGATGCCGGCGACGTACTGCGCCACCGAGATCGACAGGAACCACACGCCCATCATCAGCCCGACGATGCGCGCGATCGACAGCTTGGTGATCATCGACAGGCCTACCGGCGAGATGCACAGCTCGGCGAAGGAGTGGATGAAGTAGAGCCCCGCCAGCCACCACAGCCCGACCTTGAAGTCCGAGCCCGCGAACTGCCCGCCCCACACCAGGAACAGGAAGCCCAGCCCCACGCCGATCAGCGCCACGCCGAACTTGACGGGGATGGACGGCTCGATCCCGCGGGCGGCGAGCCTGGTCCACATCAGGCTCATCAGCGGGGCGAGGAGCACGATGAACGCCGCGTTGAAGAACTGGGTCTGCCCCGCGGACATGGTGAACAGCCCGAAGACGGACAGGTCGGTGTTGCGGTCGGCGAACAGCGTGAGGCTGGAGCCGGCCTGCTCGAACAGCGTCCAGAACACGACGTTGAAGACGATCAGCACCATCGCCGCCAGCATCATCTGGAACTCCTGCCGGCTGCCCTTCAGGAAGGACCAGACCAGGATCGCGGGCACGCCGATAATGAAGGTGCCGAACAGCAGCTTGCCCATCAAGGACAGGCTGGCGATGTAGCCGATGATGCCGGATCCCGGCACCGGCGCTTCCGCGTTCATCAGGTTGGTGAACAGGAGGTAGAAGGCCGGCACGCCGAGCAGCGCCAGCGCGAAGATGCCGAGCGCGCGGTCGGGTCCTTCGCGCTTGGGCGGCTCGCCATAGCCGTTGAGCTTGCCCCCGTCGAACTGGATCAGGAACCAGGACAAAAGCATGCCGAGCGCCGCCAGGCCGAAGCCCGCCCACCATCCGACCGCCACCGCGAGGAAGGGGCAGAGGAGCTGCGAGAAGAGGCTCCCCAAGTTGATGCCCATGTAGAAGATGGTGAACCCGGCGTCGCGCCGGCGGTCGCCCTGTTCGTACAGCTCGCCCACCATGGTCGAGATGTTGGGCTTGAAGAAGCCGTTGCCGACCGACACCATCGACAGGGCGATGAGCATGACCGCGACGTAGAGCGGGCTGCGCTCCGCGTCCGACTGGAAGCCGCCTTCGGGCAGCTTGCGCGCGACGGAGCCGTCGGGGCGGAGCAGGTCCACCGTCTTGTCGTCGTTGCCCTTGATCTGGAGCCGCTCCGCGCCCGCCTGGACGTAGCGGGTCTCGACGTCGTTCTGCTCGACCACCTCGATCGCGTAGCGCTGGCCGTCGATCGTGGCGAAGGGCCGGGCCGGCTGCCCGCCGAAGCAGAGCGTGAAATAGCCCAAGGCCATCAGGATCGCGCCGAACTTCACCGCGCGCTTGGAGCCCAGATACTGGTCGGCGAGATAGCCGCCGACGAGCGGCGTCAGGTACACGAGCGCCGTGAAGCCGCCGTACAGGCCGGTCGCGGTGCGGTCGCCGAAGATGAAGTGCTGCGTGAGGTAGAGCGTCAGCAGCGCGCGCATGCCGTAGAAGCCGAACCGCTCCCACATCTCGGTGGTGAACAGCCGCGCCAGCTGGCGGGGGTGGCCGAACCACTGCGCCTCGCCCGCGCCGGGCTTCGTCAGATCGAGGTCGCGCGTCGTCTCGACGGCCGGGGTGTCCACCATGGGGGTACGCTCTCCTGAACAAATCGCGGTACGCCGTCGGACGCGGCGCTGGGATGGCGCGCGAACCTAGCGGCTGTTCCGCCCGTGTAAACATCGGCCGTCCGCGCTATCTGCCCGGCCATGCTCAACGACCGCTCCTCTTATCTCACAGCGCTCCGCACTCGCCGCTCGGGCAAGCCGCGCGACCTGGTCGCCCCCGGCCCGTCGCCGGACGAGCTCCGCGCCATGCTGGAGATCGCC
>DASVSW010000125.1:0-3442 GCA_036387895.1 Sphingomonas sp. | reverse complement strand
TTGGCCGAGCACGCGTCGCGCCGCTTCGCGCACGGTGGCGAACGCTTCGGGCAGCAAGTCGTCGAGCGTGGCGCCCTGGGCCAACCGGTCGCGGAACAGCGCCGTCTGGCCGGCGAGCTGGTCGTCGGACATGGCCTGCAGAGCGGACTCGAACGACGCGATCTTCGCGAGCGTGGGATTGAGCGAGCGGACGTATCGGTCGTTGGACGAACCGAAGAGCGACTTGGCGAAACCGCCGAGCATAAGCGTGATCCTGTATGCGATCGGACGGGCGCGATCGTGCGCGCGCCGCCCTTGGATGTCGTGGAAGATGGGAGCGCGGGTTCGAGCGCGGGAGGGCTATTCGCGCCGACGCATCATCCAGAGCCGGGGCGGGGCGACAGTCGGCTTCAGGACTGCGGCCGATACCGCGTCGATCCTCACCAGCGCCGGAGCCGGCGCCGCGGACAGCACGTGCGCGTGCCCCTTCGCGGCGACCGGCGCGGAGATCCCGGCAGATGCTTGGACAATGTGTGCGTGAGGCGCCCGCGCGCTCGCGCCCGCGCTGGAAAACGCGGCGAGCAACGCCGAGAGGAGGAGCAGCAGCCTCATCGGCGTGAGCCTTAACCGCGCACGGCTGTACCGTCCACTAACGACGCAACGCGATCACGGGTCGAGCGTGACCTGCCTGGTGGTGCGCTCGACCACCTTCGAGCCGACCGGCTTACCCGCGCGTCGGACGGGCGGGCCGCCGACGCGGCCGACCGCGTACCGTTCGCACGGATCGATCGACATCGCGGCGGGCCCCGGGAACACGGCTGAAAGCGCTTTGCAGGAGAGCACCTTCCCGTCCCCGTCGAGGCTGAGCTCGACCGCCATGTCCATGTTCACGCGGACGCCGGGCGCGGTGACCTCGATCGGCTCCGGCCCCTTCGGCAACGACCAACGGACGGGGAAGGCGTAGGTGGAGGCGATCGCCCGGCCGCCGCCGTCGCGGGCGGGCTTGAAGCGTCCGCGCGTGGTCGCGATGGCGCAGGTCGCCGCGTCGAGCGCGGGACTCGCGCTCGACGATTGGACGCGGCAGGAGGTCACCCGTCCTGTCGCATCGACGCCCAGCTCCGCGACGACGCGCCCCTCGGCGCCCGATCGAAGCGCGGCCGGAGGATAGTCGGACGGCGTGATCCAGCTCGCGGGATCGCCGGCGGGCTCGGGACGGGAAGCCTCCTGAGCCCCGGCCGGTCCCGACACCAGCCACACCGCAGCCACCAGCCGCAAGCACCTGATCGCACGCATCCTGTTCTCCTCGCCCTGGCCCCGCCTGCCCCGAGCCCGCGCGTTCCGCAAGCGGGACGCGACTTCCGCCCTCGACGCGCGTTGCCCAGCCCATGCCCGAAGTCGACGCGCCCGCAGCCCTGATCGCCAGCCGTCTCGTCAAGGCGGGGCATCAGGACGAATTCGAGCGCTGGGCGGACCGCCTGCTCGCCGCGGTACGGAGGAGTCCCGGCCACAGCTCCACCGCTCGCCTGGACCAGATCGGCGGCCTGACGCACTTCGTCCACCTGTTCGACGGCCGGGACGCGATCGAGCGGTGGACGGGATCGGCGGAGCGGCGCGGCCTGATCGGCGAGGCCGAGGATTTCACGGTGGGCGTCCGCGAGATCGTCGACGGGCCGGAGATCCGTTCCCGCCTGCCGAGCGAATCGGCGACGCCCAAGTGGAAGCTCTGGATCGCGACCTGGTCGACCGTGTTCCCGCTGCTGCTGACGCTCAACGCCATCATGACGGCGCTGCCGTTCGAGATGCCGGAGCCGGTCCAGCTGGCGCTCACCTCGCTGATCATGACCGCGGTGCTGACGTGGTTCGTCATCCCGCAGCTCCGGAAGCTCCTTCGCCCCTGGCTGCTCGGCGACGAGGACGGCGCGCTCCGCCGGGACGCCGGTTGAAGCGCAGGCGCCGGGGCGTATGAGGCGTCCATGATCCGCTCGCCGCTCGCCCTGCCCTTCCCCGACCTTCCCCCGATCGACGGGGTCGCGCTGCGCGTAGCGCGGGCGCGGTACAAGGAGTGGGATCGGTGCGACCTGACGCTGGCGCTGCTGTCGGAGGGCACGACGGTCGCCGGCGTGCTGACACGTAGCCGCTGCCCTTCGCCCGAAGTGGAGTGGTGCCGATCGGCGCTGACGCTCGGGCAGGCGCGCGCGCTGGTCGTGAACGCGGGCAACTCGAACGCGTTCACAGGTCACCGCGGTCGCGCCGCCGTGGAGGCGATCGCGGCGCGGACGGCGCAAGCGGTCGGGTGCCAGCCGTCCGACGTCTTCGTTTCGTCCACCGGCGTGATCGGCGTGCCACTGCCGATCGATAAGGCGGAAGCCGGACTGGACGCCGCGGTCGGGGCGCAGCCCTGCGGATGGCTGGACGTCGCGGAGGCGATCGGCACGACCGACACCTTCCCCAAGGGCGCGGTGACGCGGGCGGTGGTGGACGGCCGCACCGTGACGCTGGTTGGCGTGATCAAGGGTTCGGGCATGATCGCGCCCGACATGGCGACCATGCTGGGCTTCGTGTTCACGGACGCGGCCTGCGACGCCGGCTTCCTCCAGCGCGCGCTCGCCCATGCGAACGGGCGGAGCTTCGGCTGCATCACCGTCGACGGCGACACTTCGACGAGCGACACGGTGCTCGCCTTCGCGACCGGGCGGGCCGGCAACGCGGTCCTGACGGACGAGGAGTCGCCCGGAGCGGACGCCTTCCGCGCCGCGCTCGACGATCTGTGCCGGCAGCTGGCACTGCTGGTGGTCCGCGACGGCGAAGGCGCGCGCAAGCTGATCGAGGTGCGGGTCACGGGCGCGGAGAGCGACCGGTCGGCGCACCGGATCGCCATGTCGATCGCGAACTCGCCGTTGGTGAAGACGGCGGTGGCCGGCGAGGACGCTAATTGGGGGCGCGTCGTGATGGCGGTCGGCAAGGCCGGCGAGCCCGCCGAGCGCGACCGCCTCTCCATCCGGTTCGGCGCGACGGAGGTGGCGCGCGACGGCATGGCGGTCGAGGCCTATGACGAGACGCCGGTCGCCGAGCATCTGAAGGCCGACGCGGTCGAGATCGGCGTCGACCTGGTGCTGGGCGACGGCGTCGCCACGGTTTGGACGTGCGACCTGACGCACGGCTATATCAGCATCAACGCCGACTACCGGAGCTGACGATGGAAGGCGGCTGTTTCTGCCAGGCGGTGCGGTACCGGCTGGACGCCGTTTCGTTCGACACCGGATGGTGCCATTGCCGGATCTGCCAGCGCGTCTCGGGGGCGCCGGCGCTGGTCTACACCACCGTCGCGCTTTCCGCATTCACGCTCACCCGCGACGACGGGCTCGCGACGATCCGCACGACCGACTTCGGAGAGCGGCGCTTCTGCGCCCGTTGCGGCACGCACGTCGCGATGCGCGTCGACCATGAGCCGGACACGATCGAC
>DASVSW010000124.1:0-1765 GCA_036387895.1 Sphingomonas sp. | reverse complement strand
GGGATGCCGCGCGCGCGTGCCGCCTTCAGGTCGATATGATTCACGCCGGCGCCGAAATTGGCGATCAGCCGCAGGCGCGGGCCGGCGGCGGCGATCAGCTCGGCGTCGATCGCGTCGGTGACGGTCGGCACCAGCACGTCGCAGTCGGCGACGGCGGCGCGGAGCTGTTCGGGGGTGAGTGCCGCGTCCGTGCGGTTGTTGGTCGTGTCGAACAGCGCCTCCATCCGCGCCATCACCGCGTCGGGCAGCTCGCGGGTGACGACTACCTTGGGATTGGGGCAGCGGCGGGTGTCGGCCATGCGCGTGGCTTGGCCGACGGGGTGGCCGGGCGTCAACCGGCCACGGAAGTTCAGGGGAACTTCAGGCATATCGCGATATGAACAGGTCAGTAAAGCTGACCTTGCCTGCCGTGAGCGCGGCATGTCAGGCTGTGTGCCTGTAGGACAGGGCAAAACGGTGCTTGTGCTTGAAGCCGGCCGATAGCCGGGGCAGGGACGTGGTCCTGAGGAGACGCCGATGCGCCTGATCGTTGCCATGCTAGCGCTGCTGATCCCCGCTGCGGCCATTGCGCAGGAGGCGCAGAAGCCGCCCTATTGGGCGTCGATCCGGGCCGGGCAGGCGCGGATGCGGACGGGTCCGGCGCGGACCTATCCCGCGAGCTGGCTGTACCGCCGCGCCGAACTGCCCGTGCGCGTCGTCCAGCAGCACAAGGAGTGGCGCAAGGTCGAGGACCCGGACGGCACGCAGGGCTGGATGCAGGCCAATCTGTTGAGCGCGACGCGCACGGCGCTGGTGCGCGGGACGGCGCCGCTCGCGATGCTGGAGCGGCCGGTGGCGGGCGCGCGGGTGCTGTGGCGTGCGGCGCCGGGCGTGGTGGGGCGGGTGAGCGCGTGCGGCAACGGCTGGTGCCGGCTGGACGTGAAAGGCCGGGCGGGGTTCGTGGAGCTTGAGGGGCTGTGGGGCGTGGAGGCGACGGAGACGCTGCCGTAGCGCTATGGCTTGGGAGGCCGTCAAGGGAGTGGATCCCGTGACGTCGAAGCCGGGCCGCTGGCCCGGCCCGGCCGGCCTTGCGCGTCTCCGGCGCTGCTCCGCTGCGCCGGTGCGCGCTAGCGGCCGAAGGTATAGCTCAGCGCCACTCCGCCCGAGAACTGATCGCGCGAGCCGAAGGCGCGGACCAGCGGGGAGCGGGCCGCGTCGGCGACGAGGCGGTCGTATCTGGCATAGCCGGAGATGCCCCAGCGCGGCGACAGCTGGCGGAGCGCGCCCGCGGTCGCGCCGACCGCCTGGACGCCGCCATCGGGGCGGAACGCGCCGAGGCCGGTCGCCGCCGCGGTGGCGGGGGTCACGCCGAAATAGGCGCGTTGATAGCGCGCATCGGCGAGCGTCAGGCGCGGGCCGATCGAGAACAGCCAGCGGTCGCGATCGCGCGCGACGTAATCCGCGCCGACGCTGCCGATCAGGCCCTTGTGGCCGCCGATCCCCTTGCGCCCGTCGATGCGCAGGCGGATCGCGGGAAGCAGTTGCGCTTGCGCGAATGCGCCCGCTTCGAAGGTGAAGCCGACCTTCGGCACCGCCGCGCCGACGTCGCTTGCGTCGCGCCTGCCCTCGAAACCGAGCGACGGGCCGAGCTGGAACTTGCCCTTGCGGATCAGCGGGAATCCAAAGCTCTCGTCGGGGGCCTCGAAGGCGAAGTCGTCGTCGCCGCGGGCGCGCGAGACGTCGACGAACGGCCGCAGGCTGTAGCTGTCCGAGCCCGGATAGCTGG
>DASVSW010000123.1:0-1852 GCA_036387895.1 Sphingomonas sp. | reverse complement strand
GGCCATCTCGCCTTCGTATTCGAACCCCGGCCGGCGCTCGTCGAGCACCGCGACGGCGCCGCGGATGTTGTCGAGCCAGCGCCCCTCCGGGTTGCCGAAGGTCGAGTAGCTGAGGAACGCCACGCGGGGCTCATGACCCATGCGGCGCGCCACTTGCGCCGTGCGCTCGGCGATGTCGGCCAGCTCCTCGGCGGTGGGCCGCTCGTTGACGGTGGTGTCGGCGATGAAGACCGTGTGGCTCCGCCCGACGAGCAGGTGGATGCCGAACGGCACGCGGCCCTTCTCGGGATCGATGACGCGGCGCACTTCGCGCAGGTTCTGGGCGTAGGTGCGCGTCACGCCGGTGATCATCGCGTCGCCCTCGCCCATCTGCAGCAGCACGGCGGCGAAGGTGTTGCGGTCCTGGTTAATCATCCGCTCGACGTCGCGATGGAGATAGCCGCGGCGCTGGAGCCGTTCGTAGAGGAACTCGACCATGCGCGGCACGAGCGGCGAAACGCGCGAGTTGTGGAGTTCATACTCCTCCGGATTGTCGACGCCGAGCGCGCGGAGCCGGTCGTAGACCTCGTCGCGCCCCACGAGGACGGGAACGCCGAGCCCGCCTTCCTTGAGCGCTATGGCGGCGCGGAGCACCACCTCCTCCTCGGCTTCGGCGAAGATCACGCGCTTCGGCCGGGCGCGCGCGCCCTCATAGGCGAGCGTCAGCACCGAGGTGGTCGGGTTCAGCCGCTCGCGCAGGCGCTGGCGATAGCCGTCCATGTCGATGATCGGCAGCGTCGCGACGCCCGAGTCCATCGCCGCCTTGGCGACCGCGACGGGCACCACCTCCATCAGCCGGGGGTCGAAGGGCGCAGGGATGACGTAGTCGGCGCCGAAGCTGTGGCGCACCCCGTACGCGACCGCCACCTCCTCCGGCACGCGCTGGCGGGCGAGCTCGGCGATGGCGTTGGCGGCGGCGATCTTCATGGGGTCGTTGATCGTCGTCGCCCGCACGTCGAGCGCGCCGCGGAAGACGTACGGGAAGCCCAGCACGTTGTTGACCTGGTTCGGATAATCCGACCGGCCGGTGGCGATGATCGCGTCGGGCCGGGCTTCGCGCGCCAGCTCCGGGCGGATCTCCGGCTCCGGGTTCGCCATGGCGAAGATGATCGGCGCCGGCGCCATGTCGCGCACCATCTCGGGCTGGAGCGCCCCCGCCGCCGACAGTCCTAGGAACACGTCCGCGCCGTTCAGCGCTTCCGTCAGCGTCCGCCGGTCGGTCGCCGCGGCGTGGGCCGACTGCCACTGGTTCACGTCCTCACGACCCTGGTAGATCACGCCCTTGCGGTCGCACATGATCACGTAGTCGCCGCGCACGCCCATCGCCTTGATGAGCTCGGTGCAGGCGATGGCGGCCGCGCCCGCACCGTTCACCACCACCTTGACCTCGTCCAGCCGCCGCCGCGTGAGCAGGCACGCGTTGATCAGCCCCGCCGCGACGATGATCGCGGTGCCGTGCTGATCGTCGTGGAAAACGGGGATGTTCATCCGCTCGCGCAAGCTCTGCTCGATGATGAAGCACTCGGGCGCCTTGATGTCCTCGAGGTTAATGCCCCCGAAGCTCGGCTCCAGCAGCGCCACGCAGTTCACGAACGCGTCCACGTCCTCGGTCGCGACCTCCAGGTCGATCGAGTCGACGTCGGCGAAGCGCTTGAACAGCACCGCCTTGCCCTCCATCACCGGCTTGGACGCCAGCGCGCCGAGATTGCCCAGCCCCAGGATCGCCGTGCCGTTCGAGATCACGGCGACGAGGTTGCCCTTGGCGGTGTAGTCGTAGGCGGTGGCCGGGTCCTCCGCGAGGCGCTGAACCGGC
>DASVSW010000122.1:0-2720 GCA_036387895.1 Sphingomonas sp. | reverse complement strand
ATTCCATGCCGTCGCTGGGGGCGGGAGCCGCCCGTGTGGTGCTGGGCGACCGGTTCGGCCGCGCGGCCGCGTCGCGCTTCGTCGCGCGGGCGGAAGCAGCGGCGCTGGCGCACGGCCTGCGGGTCGCGCTCAACAGCCCCTATGCGGGCGGGCACGTCCTCGACCGGCACGCCGATCCGGCCCGCGACGTCCACGGCGTCCAGCTCGAGCTCGACCGGACGCTCTACCTCGACCGGCGGATGGAACGGCCCGGAGACGGGCTGGAACGCGCCGCCGCGCTGGTGGCGGCGATCATCGCCGCGCTGGAGGACGAAGCCCTGTCGGGCGCGCTGCCGCTCGCGGCGGAGTGACCGGGCCGAATAAAAAACCACCCCGCGCGGGTTACGCACGAGGTGGCCAAGGTTCAGGGAGGAGACACGCTGAAAGCGTGTCGTACGGGCCGGCGAAAGGGGGAACACCGACACCGTACGAGTACGATGTAAGAACCGCACTCGCCTCTTCAACCCGTTGGAACGACGCCCGTTCCCAAAAAAGTTAACGAAATCGACACGCCCGGTCGCCCGGGCGCCGGCCTTAGCCGACGATCTGCGGCTGCGGCGTCAGCCCGAGCTGCATCTGGCGCGCGAAGATCTCGCGGACCAGCGACAGCGAGAACAGGTGCGCGTAGATGAGCGGGAGCATGCCCGACTTCTGCATCTTGCGCAGCTGGTCGCCGCGCAGGTCGTTCAGCTTCTCCTCGTTCACCATGCGGAACCCGCGGTACACGAAGGGCTGCGCCGACCCGTCCGGCTGGATCGTGACCTCGCCGTCCATCAGCAGCTCGGCCTCCCCCAGCTCCTTCATGAACTGGCCGGTGCGGGCGCCCGCCTGCTCGAACGTCTCGTTGAACTGGAGGATGTTGCGCGTCGTCTCGCTGGGCTCCGTGCCCTGGAACAGCGGCTCGCCTTCCTCGAACGCGCCCACCGTGTCGGACGTCGGGTCGAAGCACAGCGACAGCTCGGCGGCGTCCGGCCGCAGCCGCGCCAGCATGAACGGGTAGCGCCGGACATAGGCGGGGACGTAGAAATTCTGCTCGCGCGGCTTGCCCTCGTCGTCGATGAAGACGTTCACGCCCTCGTTCAGCCCCATCAGCGCGATCGGCACGCCCTCGTCGCCGACGGAGAAGACGATCGGCATGTGGCGCTGCACCAGCGGGAACTCGTCCACCGTGACCGGCACGGCGTGGTGGCCGGCGAGGAAGGGCGCGCTGTTCTGCTGGCGGACGCGGTGGTTCGGGTGGAGCTGGCTCGAGAGCGGCTCCAGGCCGTTGTAGAAAAGCGGAAGCGGCGCGCTGGCCATGATACGGACTCCGGAAAGGTGGATAGGCGACCGCGGCCGCCCGAGCGGAGGCGATGCTTATGGGGCGGGCGGCGGCGGCGCAAGCGGGACGAGCTTGCCCGGGTTTAGGATGCCCATCGGATCGAGCGCCGTCTTGATCGCGCGCATCGCGTTGAGCCGCGCGGGCGGCAGCAGCCGGGCGAGCTCCCCGAGCTTCATCTGCCCGATCCCGTGCTCCGCCGAGATCGAACCGCCGGCCGCGGTGACGAGGTCGTGGACGAAGCGGGTGACCGCGGGCGCCTCCTCCTTGTACCAGCGCGCTGCGTCCGCCCCGCGCGGCGCGCGGACGTGGAAGTGCACGTTGCCGTCGCCAAGGTGCCCGAAGCCGCTGGCGTGGACGCCCGGGAAGCGCGCTTCGCAGGCGGTCGCCGCCTCCGTCATGAAGCGCGGCATCGCGGCGACGGGCACCGACACATCGTGCTGCGTCGCCGGTCCCTGCGCACGCTCGGCGGCGGAAACGGAGTCGCGGATCGTCCAGAAGGCGTCGGCCTGAGCCTCGGACGCGGCGACGATCGCGTCGTCCGCCAGCCCCGCCTCCAGCGCCTCGCCCAGCAGCCGCTCCAGCAGCGCCGACGGCGCCTCGCCTTTCAGGTCGGGCGCGGTCGCTTCGATGAGGACGTGCCAGGGATGCGTTCCCGCGAGCGGCGCACGGGCGGCGGGCAGATGCGCCAGCACCGCCGACAGCGACTCGGCGGGCAGTATCTCGAAGCTCTCGACGCGGTCGGTCCGCGCCTGGACGCGACGGAGGAGGCGCATCGCGACCTCCGGCGAGGCGAGCCCCGCCCACGCCACGCTCCGCGCCGCCACCGCCGGGACCAGGCGGAGCGCGGCGGCGGTGACCACGCCCAGCGTCCCCTCCGCGCCGATGAGCAGCTGGTTCAGGTCGTAGCCGCGATTGTCCTTGGGCAGCGCCGCCAGGCCGTCATGGACCGATCCGTCGGCCAGCACCGCCTCCACGCCCGCGACCAGCCCGCGCATCGTCCCGAACCGCAGGACCTGCGTGCCGCCCGCGTTGGTCGACACCAGCCCGCCGATCGTCGCCGACCCCCGCGCGCCCAAGGTCAACGGGAAGCGCCGCCGCCGTTCGAGCGCCGCGTCGTTGAGCGTCTGGAGCACCACCCCGGCCTCCGCGACGGCGACGCCCGCTTCCGGATCGATCCGGCGGATGCGGCTCATGCGGCGCAGCGACAGGATCGCGGCGCCACCTTGCGCGTCGGGCGTGGCGCCGCCCACCATGCCGGTGTTGCCGCCCTGGGGGACGAGCGGGATCCGGTGTTCGGCCGCGGCCCGGACGATCGCGGCCGTCTGGTCGGTCGAGCGCGGCTCCAGGAGCGCGCCCGCCC
>DASVSW010000121.1:0-4910 GCA_036387895.1 Sphingomonas sp. | reverse complement strand
ATGAGGGTTCCTGTCTGATCCCTCTCCCGTCGGGAGAGGGAGGGAGCCTCGCGAAGCGAGGCGTAAGGGTGAGGGTGAGGGTGAGGGTGAGTAACGAGCGACGACGTCCCCGTCACCCTCACCCCGCGCCGCTTCGCGGCTCGTCCGGTGTCCGGGTGAACAGCGCCCCGCGCTGTTCAGGTCGTGCCGGGGGCATGACCGACCCGGACACCCCCGATGGGAGAGGGGTGGACCGGCAGGTCGTCGATCATCTCCGACAACACCTCGACGCAGGCATGGGCGAGCGTCTTGCACCGTTCCGGCGACCAGCCGAACTCGGGGTCCGGGTTGGGGTCGTGGTCCTTGAACGGCATCTCGAGCGTGCAGGCGACGGCGCGGTAGCGTTCGGCGAGCTGGTTGGTCGACATGGACAGGTTAGCCTGGCCCGACTTGGCCTTCTCGTAGCCGCGCTCGGTCTGGAAATCGGGTGTGTGCGCCGCGAGGCGGCGGCCGAACTCGTAGAAATGCGCGCCATGGTCGTCGCTCCAGGACGGGATGCCCTCGTAACCGGCGATGAAGTTGGCCGGGATCGCCTCGTCGCCATGGACGTCGATCGCGAAGACGACGCCCGTCTCGTCCATGGCGTCGCGGACGCAGAGCACTTCCGGGCTGCGCTCGGGCGTGGGCGCGTGCCACTCGCGGTTCAGGTTCACGCCCGCGGCGTTGGTGCGCAAGTGGCCGCGGCGCGAGCCGTCCGGGTTCATGTTGGGGACGCAATGGACGGTGGCGGCCGCGAGCAGCCGCGCCGTGTGCGGGTCGGCCCCGTCGGTCAGCCGTTCGAGCACCCCTTCCATGAACCATTCGGCCATCGGCTCGCCGGGATGCTGTCGCGCATAGACCCAGACGGGCTTGGGGCCTGAGCCGATCGTTAGCGCGTCGATCGCGTGGCCGTCGAGGCTGGTCCCCAGCTCGCGGTGGCGGACGCCGGGCCGGGCCGCGATGCGCGCCACGAGCGCGTCGTGGCGCTCCATGGGATAGGGCGCGAAATAGGCGAACCAGGCGAGCTCGGCGTCGGCCTCCCAGGTCCAGGCGAGGACGCCCTCGGCGTAGGACGTGTCGGCGACCTGCCGCCACGCTTCGCGGTCGGTGGAGGCGCGGACCTTGTAGCCCGGCCAGCCGAACGGATAGGCGCTGCCCCCTGCGTTCAGGATGCGGAAGGTCAGCCGGCGACCCTGCGCGCCGGCGACGCGGAAGTGGAACCATTGGTAGAAGTCGGACCCGGCGTCGCGGACGATCTCCAGGTCGACGCGGTCCCCTTCGGTCGCGACCACGCGTATGTTGCCGCCGTCGAACGCGGCGTTGATGCTCAGGCTCATCGGACCTCGATAGTCAGTCCCGACTGGCCCGGAAAGCCCGTGAACAGCGCGCGGGCGAGACGGCGGGCGAGCGCGTCGGTGGCGGCGTCGGAGCTGCGCACGTCGGCGGCGGCGCGCGACGTGCCTTCCCAGACGGGCGACAGGTCGGCGCGGCGCTTGATCGTGACCTGCAGCTCGGAGACGACGAGCTGCGTCGCGCGGCCGCCGCCGACCGGCAGGCCGACGCCGACCCCGCCGCCGACCCCGCTGCGACGCCCGAAGTTCGCGCCGCCGACGCCCAGGCCGATCGAGAAGGGCGACTGGCGGGGCGGACCGGCCTCGGTGCCGCGGCGGAACGCGACGGAGGCGACGAACTGAGGCGTGGTGCCGGGCGCCGCGCGCGAATAGCCGTTGGCGAGGAGCTCCGCCTCTACAGCCGCGGCGTAAGTCTGGAATTCGAGGCTGGGCGGGGTGCCGGGCGTGGTGGCGAGCGGCTCGACGACGACGGACCCGCGCGCGACCTGCTGCGCGCCCAGATGGTAGCGGATCGCCTCCGCCGGCGGGGTGCGCAGCGTCGTGGCGCACCCGGCCAAGCCCAATCCCGCCCCCAATCCCGCCATGGTCAACGCCGTCAGCGTCCGGATCGCCATCGTTCTCAATCCCTTGTCGTTCGTTGCGGTTCAGTAACGCGCGAACGGCCGCACTGGATGCGCCGCCTTGACTCGGGAGCCGCCGGATTCTACGCGCCACGCTCTTTTCCAGACATCCCAACCCGTTTCACGAGAAGCGAACGCGCGCCATGAAGATCGTCAATTCCCTGAAGTCGCTCAAGGACCGGCACCGCGACAACCGCGTGATCCGCCGTCGCGGCCGCACCTACGTCATCAACAAGACGAACCGCCGCTTCAAGGCGCGCCAGGGCTGAAGAAAACCCCGCAAAGTAATACTTTGCGGGGGCCCCGAATGGTTGGCGTGAAGCCCTCCGCCGTCATCTTCGACGTGGGTCATGTCCTGTACGACTGGGACCCGCGTCATCTTTACCGGAAACTGATCGCGGACGAGGAGGCGCTGGACGCCTTCTGCCGCGACGTCGTCACGCGCGAGTGGCATTTCCAGCACGACGCCGGCCGCGACTTCGCGGACACGGGCGCGGAGCTGACGGCGCTCCATCCCGAGCACGCCGAGCTGATCGCCGCCTGGGGTCCGCGCTTCGGCGAGTCGATCGGCGAACCCGTCCCCGGCATGCATGATCTGGTCGCCGAGCTGGACGAGGCCGGCGTGCCACTGTTCGCGATCACCAACTTCTCCCACGAGTTCTTCCCGCCGTTCGCCGCGCAAGAAGCGGCGCTGTTCGACCGCTTCCGCGACATCGTGGTGTCGGGCGCGGAGAAGCTGGTGAAGCCCGACGCCGCCATCTACCGCCTGGCGCTCGAGCGCTTCGGGCTGGCGCCTGAGCGCACGGTGTTCATCGACGACAACGCGGCGAACGTGGCGGGCGCGCTCGCGGTCGGGCTGATCGCGCTGCGCTTCACCGACGAGCCGACGCTCCGGCGGGAGCTGTCGGACTTGGGGCTACCGGTGGCCGACGTCCGTCAGTTGTAGCTCATATACTGTTCGGCGTCGATCACGGCGGGAGCGTTGGCGTAGGGGTCGCCGCCGGCCCTGGGGCGCGTCGGGATCGGGGGCAGGGGCCGGCCGGCGTTGGGGTGGCGGTTGGCCGTCGGAGCGGCGGGGCCTCCCGGAGCGGCCACCTGCGTCGGCGTCCGGACCGGCGGCTGATGGCCGTCGAGCGAGAAGACGCCCTTCGCCATCGCCTCCGCCAGGCGGTGGGGGACGTAGCGCAGATAGTCGTACACCTGGACGCCCTTGAGGTTCACGCCCTTCGCCTTCAGCGCGCACAGGGCGTTGGCCATCTGTTCGGGGCCGGGCTGGAAATGGCCGCTGTCGCCGCGGATCGCGAGCAGCCGTCCCTGCTCGATCAGCATCGTCCCCGCCATGCCGACGGGACGACCGCCGAAATAGGCGGAGTGGTAGACGCCGCTCTGGCCGTGAAAATGATAGGCCATGTAGAACTCGCGCTCCATCGACATCACGAACGGCGCGAAGTCGACCATGGCGGCGCCCGCCGTGCCGCGGGACAGGCTGTTGTTGACGAACCAGGCGCTGTTCACCGGCTGGAGCCCTGGCGGCGCGCCTACGATGTCGACCGTGTAGCGCCGGATGATCCCGCCCGAGATGTGGAGCTTGCTGGCCTCCCGCCGCGCGGACTTCATCGCCTGCGCCATGAAGCGGAAGTCCGTGTTCTGACCTCCGGCCGTCAACGGCAGGCCGCATATCCGGATCAGCTCGTTCGCCAGCGTGCCGCGGTTGCCGACGCCGAGCATGCCCATCAGCTCCCGTTCGACGACGGCCAGAAGCGCCATGACCGCGTCGTAGCGCTTGGGCTCGACGCCGGGCGTCTTGGATCGGAGCGCGATCGTCCAAGAGTTGATCGCGAAGAACAGCTCGGCGAACGTCGTGAAGCGCTCGTCGCGCTGCGCGGTCCGGGGAAGCGCGTCGAGCAGGCCGTCGATCGCGTGGAGCGCTGCGTCCTTGGATCGGGTAGCGCCGAAGACGCTGCTGTCGTCGCGGAACCGCGATGCGGACGGAATGACGGCGTACGGTCCCATAGGCGTTCCCCTCATCGGTCCCGCGCTTATGATACGGTCCTGAAACGAACGGAAGCGGCCGGTCCTGCCTCAGCGGTAGTTGCTGAGCTCGTCGCCCATGATGCGCGCCACGTGGAGGACGTTGGTGGCGCCGGGAGTGCGGAAGGGGACGCCGGCCATCACGATCACCCGGTCGCCCGCCTTGGCGACGCCGTGGCGCAGCGCCATGCGCTTGGCCTTGGCGACCATCTCCTCGAAGCTCTCCACGTCGCGGGTGAGGACGGGGTGGCTGCCCCAGAGGAGCCCCAGCCGCCGCGCGGTGTCCTGGTTGGGGGTGAGCACCAGGATCGGCACCGACGGCCGCTCGCGCGCGACGCGCCGGGCCGTCGAGCCGCTGGTCGTGAAGCAGATGATCGCCGCCGCCGAGACGATGCGGGCGATGTCCCTGGCCGATTCGGCCAGCGCGTCCGAGATCGTCGGGTCGGGCGTGGTGACCGTGAAATGGATGCGGTCGGCGTAGCCCGGGTCGCGCTCGACCGAGTCGCCGATGGCGTTCATCATCGCCACCGATTCGACGGGGAAATCGCCCGCGGCGCTTTCCGCCGACAGCATGATCGCGTCCGCGCCGTCGTAGATGGCGGTCGCCACGTCCGACACCTCCGCGCGGGTGGGCGAGGGCGACTTGATCATCGATTCGAGCATCTGGGTGGCGACCACGACCGGCCGGCCCATGCGACGCGACACCTCGACGATGCGCTTCTGGAGCGGCGGCACCGTCTGTGGCGGCAGCTCGACGCCGAGATCGCCGCGCGCGACCATCACCGCGTCGGCGATCTCCAGGATCGATTCGAGCCGCTCGATCGCGGCCGGCTTCTCGATCTTGGCCAGCAGCGCGGCGCGGCCCTGAATCAGGCGGCGCGCTTCGGCG
>DASVSW010000120.1:0-12571 GCA_036387895.1 Sphingomonas sp. | reverse complement strand
CCTTCGCTCCTCCCCGACCGCGGCTCGGGGGAGGACCGAGAGGGGCTGTCCTACACGACGCCAATCCGTCATACGCGACCGGTCCGGGGGCGAGGGGCTGATGGTGCGCGTAACGATCTTTCAAAGCTGCGAAACGGAATTGCCGAACGGGCGCGACATGTGCGTCACGTCGGGTGAACCCCTGATTCGATGACCCGTTTCCTCATCGGCCTCGCCGGCATCGCGGTGATCCTCGCGCTCGCCGTGCTCCTCTCCTCCGACCGCCGCGCGATCCGCCCCAGGGTCGTGGGCAGCGCCTTCGCGCTCCAGGCGCTGATCGCCGCCTTCGTGCTCCGGACCGAGGTCGGCCGCGTCGTGCTCGAAACGCTGTCCAACGGCGTCTCCGCGCTGCTCGGCTATGCGGGCGCCGGCACGACTTTCCTGTTCGGCCCGCTCGCCAAGCCGGAGATCGGCGGCACCGCCTTCGCGATCGCGGCGTTGCCGGTGATCATCTTCTTCGCCAGCCTGGTGTCGATCCTCTACCATTTCGGGATCATGCAGTTCATCGTCCGCTGGGTCGGCGGCGGCATCGAGCGCGTGATCGGCGTGTCCAAGGTCGAATCGCTCTGCTCGGCCGCGAACATCTTCGTCGGCCAGTCGGAAAGCCCGCTCGTCATCCGCCCCTATCTCGCGGCGCTCACCCCGTCGCAGCTCTTCTCGGTCATGACGGTCGGCATGGCGGGCGTCGCCGGCACCATCCTCGCCGCCTACGCCAGCTTCCTCGGCCCCGAGTCGCTCCCCTACCTGCTCGCCGCCAGCTTCATGGCCGCGCCCGGCGGGCTGCTCATGGCCAAGATCATCATGCCCGACCCCCGCCCGCGTCCCGGCGGCGAGGTGTTGGTCGACGATCCGATGGCGCAAGAGGAGCAGGTGATCCGCGCGGTCGAAGCCCAAGAGGACGAGGAGCGCGCCGCCAACGTCATCATGGCCGCCGCCACCGGCGCGCAGACCGGCGTCCGCATCGCCGTCGCGGTGGGCGCGATGGTGCTCGCCTTCGTCGCGCTGATCGCGCTCGCCAACGGCCTGCTGGGCTCCGTCGGCGACGCCGTCGGCCTGCCTGGCCTGAGCTTCCAGAAGCTCCTCGGCTTCGTCTTCGCGCCCGTCATGTTCCTCCTCAACATCCCCTGGAACGAGGCGCAGGTCGCGGGCGGCCTGTTCGGCACCAAGCTGGTGCTGAACGAGTTCGTGGCGTTCATCGACCTCGGCACGCTGCGGGCGCAGCTCGCGCCCCGCACCGTGGCGATCGTCACCTTCGCGCTGTGCGGGTTCGCCAATTTCAGCTCCATCGCCATCCAGATGGCCGCCACCGGCAGTCTCGCCCCCAACCAGCGCCCCGTGATCGCGAGGCTCGGCATCCGCGCGCTCCTGGCGGGCAGCCTCGCCAACCTGATGAGCGCCGCGCTGGCGGGATTGCTGCTCTGATCCCCAAACCCTCCCCCTGGCGGGGGAGGAACACGGGTTGACTTGTAGGACGCCCGGCAA
Organism: Sphingomonas sp.; assembly: GCA_036387895.1. Lineage (GTDB taxonomy): Bacteria > Pseudomonadota > Alphaproteobacteria > Sphingomonadales > Sphingomonadaceae > Sphingomonas. Next base: position 11,050 of record DASVSW010000120.1, on the reverse strand, counting down.
CATATGCGTCCGCGTCGAGGCGTTCATCGCAGCGTGATCGGGCCGTCGTGCCCAGGCTCCGCCCCGACCTTTGCTCAAGGCATCCCTATCACGCGGGGCGTCGGTAACCCCGCCGCCCGTGCGCTCGCCGCACGTCGGCCCTCATAAGAGACTCATCTTGAACTTCCATCAGCTCGGCCTCGCCGAACCCCTCGTCCGCGCCATCGAGGCGAAGGGCTATGACCAGCCCACGCCCATCCAGCGCGACGCCATCCCCCATCTCCTCGAGAAGCGCGACCTGCTCGGCATCGCGCAGACCGGCACCGGCAAGACGGCCGCCTTCGTGCTGCCCTCGATCCAGCATCTGGCCGCGGCGCCCAAGCGCGTGCTGCCGACGCATTGCCGCATGCTCGTGCTGGCGCCGACCCGCGAGCTCGCCTCGCAGATCGCCGAGCAGGCGCGTCTTTACGGCAAGTTCAACAAGCTGTCGGTGCTGACCGTCTTCGGCGGCACCAGCGTCAACAAGGACCGGCAGAACCTGTCGCGCGGCGTCGACATCCTCGTCGCCACGCCCGGCCGCTTGCTCGACCTGATCGACCAGCGCGCGCTGAACCTGTCGCAGCTCGAGATCCTCGTCCTCGACGAGGCCGATCAGATGCTCGACCTCGGCTTCATCCACGCGCTGAAGCGCATCGTCCGGCTCCTGCCGCGCGACCGCCAGTCGCTGTTCTTCTCGGCCACCATGCCGCCGGCGATCCGGCAGCTCGCCGACCAGTTCTTGCGCGATCCCGTCACCGTCTCCGTCGTGCCCGCGGCCACCACCGCCGAGCGCGTCGACCAGTACGTGACGTTCGTGAACCAGTCGGAGAAGCAGGCGCTGCTCACGCTCACGCTCGCCGACCCGGCGGTCGAGCGCGCGCTGGTCTTCACCCGCACCAAGCACGGCGCCGACCGCGTCGTGAAGCTGTTGGCCGCCAACGGCGTCCGCTCGAACGCGATTCACGGCAACAAGTCGCAAGGGCAGCGCGAGCGCGCTCTGGCCGAGTTCAAGTCGGGCGAGGTCACCGTGCTCGTCGCGACCGACATCGCGGCGCGGGGCATCGATGTGTCCGGCGTCAGCCACGTCATCAACTTCGAACTGCCCAACGTGCCCGAGCAGTATGTCCACCGCATCGGCCGCACCGCGCGCGCGGGCGCCAGCGGCATCGCGGTCGCCTTCTGCGCCGAGGACGAGCGTCCCTATCTCAAGGACATCGAGAAGCTGACGCGTCAGAAGCTCCAGGTCCAGGGGCTGCCCGAGGACTTCATGCGCCAGGCCGATCGCCTGAAGGCGGAGCGGGTCCATGCGGTCGGCGCCGACCCCGCGCCGCGCGAGGATCGTCCTCGTGGTCCGCGGCAGGCTCCCCGCCCCCGCGCGACGCACGCTCCGATGCGGACCGGCCAGGCAGGGCGCCGGCCCGGTGGCGGCGGTGGCGGCGGCGCGCGTCGCGGCGGCCGCCCCGGCGGCGGCTCCCGCGCCGGCGCGGGAGCGTAAGCCGCCCTTGAGGGTTACGCCTCCGAAAGGAGCGTGACCTTCATGGACGTCAGCATCACCCCCGTCGCCGAGCGCATCGCCCGCGTGCTCGCCGGCCAGCGCATCAGCATCAACGCCGAGGGGACGGAGGAGAGCGCCTCCCCCCACGTCGAGAACGTCTGGCGCGAATACCTGCCCGACGCCGCCGCCGTGCTCCACACGCTCCGCGTGCCGGACGAGCGGATGGCGGCCGTCGGCGACGTCGCCGTCTGGGAGCGCATGGTGCTCGCGGCCTTGGAAGAATCCAAGCCGCAGACCGTGGTCCTCTAGGCCACGACGCTCAGCCACTCCCCTTCCGGAGCCCGCTCGCTGCGCAAGCGGTTGGCGGGCTCTTCGACGTCCTCGTAGCCGATCGCCACGCCGCAGAAGAGCATCCGCTCCGCCGGCGTGCCTAGGAACCGCGTCACCGTCTCCGGATAGATCGCCCAGCATTCCTGCGAACAGGTCGCCAGCCCCGCCTCGACGCCGAGCAGCATCAGGTTTTGGAGGTACATCCCGAGATCCGCCCATTGCGGCGGCCCCATGCCGCGGTCCACCGTGACGAAATACGCCGCGGGCGCGCCGAAGAAGCGGAAATTGTTGGCGAACCACCGCATCCGCGCCGCCTTGTCCTCGCGCGGGATGCCGAGATGCCCGTACATCGCCTCCCCGACCGCGAAACGCCGGTCGCGATACGGCCCGCCGAGCTTGGCCGGGTAGATGTCGTACGCCGCCTGCTCCAACCTGCCGGTGGCCAGCGTTTCGGCCATGATCACCTTCAGCCGCCGCATCGCGTCGCCGGCCACGATGTCGACGTGCCAGGGCTGGAGATTGCCGCCGGTCGCCGCCCGCGCCGCTTTCACCGCCAGCTCGCGCAACGTCCCGAGCGGCACCTCGCGGTCGAGATAGCCCCGGACCGAACGCCGCGCCGCCGCCGCTTCCGACACCGTCATCAACCCGCTCCCGACCCCACTTGCCGTTCACGTCAAGCTGCGCCAATACTGCCCGGATAACAACTGTTATGGAGCGGGCGGATGGCCGAGGCATACATCGTGGAGGCGGTGCGCACCGCTGGCGGCAGGCGCGGCGGGCGGCTCGCGGGTTGGCACCCCAGCGACATGGCCGGCGAGGTGCTGAACGCCATCGTCGACCGGTCGGGGCTGGACCCCGCGGCGGTTGAGGACGTCATCATGGGCTGCGTCAGCCAGGGCGGCGAGCAGTCCTTCCAGGTCGGCCGCAACGCTGTGCTCTCGTCCAAGCTGCCCGAGAGCGTCCCCGCCGTGACGATCGACCGCCAGTGCGGCTCGTCGCAGCAGGCGATCCAGTTCGCCGCCCAGGCCGTCATGTCCGGCACCCAGGACGTGGTGATCGCCGCCGGCGTCGAATCGATGACGCGCGTGCCCATGGGATCGACCGGCATGCTCTTCCACCAGGCCGGCCTCGGCAAGGCCAAGAGCCCGCGCCAGGACCAGCGCTACCCGGACATCCAGTTTAGCCAGTTCATGGGCGCGGAGATGATGGCGAAGAAGCACGGCTTCTCGAAGGAGGAGCTCGACGCCTACTCCGTCCGGAGCCACCGGCGCGCCGCCGCTGCGACCGAACGCGGCGACTTCCGCGACGAGATCGTGGCGCTGGAGGTCGAGACGCCTGACGGCACGATCCTCCACGACCGGGACGAGGGCATCCGCGCAGACGCGACGCTCGAGTCGATCGGCGCGGTGAAACTGCTGAAGGAGGGCGGCGTCATCACCGCCGCCAACGCGTCGCAGATCTGCGACGGGGCGTCCGCGGTGCTCGTCGTCTCGGAGCGTGCGCTGAAGGAGCACGGGCTTAAGCCGCTGGCGCGAATCGACAACCTGACGGTCACCGCGGGCGACCCGATCATCATGCTGGAGGAGCCGCTCTTCGCTACCGACAAGGCGCTCCGTCGTGCCGGGATCGGCATCGACGACATCGACCTGTACGAGGTCAACGAGGCGTTCGCGCCCGTGCCGATGGCCTGGATGAAGCATGTCGGCGCCGATCCGGAGAAGCTCAACGTCAACGGCGGCGCGATCGCGCTCGGGCATCCGCTCGGCGCCAGCGGCACCAAGCTGATGGCGACGCTCGTCCACGCGTTGCACAGGCGCGGGGGTCGCTACGGCCTCCAGACGATGTGCGAAGGCGGCGGCATCGCCAACGTGACGATCATCGAGCGGGTCTGAACCGCCGGAACAAGCACCGACCACCACCTGTCACCCCAGCGAAGGCCGGGGTCGCCCTGACCGGCGGGCACGCCCTCCCGGACAGCGATCCCAGCTTGCGCTGGGATGACGGTACTCAGGGGAGACAAGCCGAATGAACATCGACCAGTCCATCGCCGCCGTCGTCACCGGCGGCGCATCCGGCCTCGGCGAGGCGACCGCCCGCGCGCTCGCCGCCAAGGGCGCGCGTGTCGCGATCCTCGATCTCCAGCGCGAGAAGGGCGAGCGCGTCGCGGCCGAGATCGGCGGCGTCTTCTGCGAGGTGAACGTCACCTCCGACGAGAGCGTCGATGCCGGCTTCGCCCGCGCCCGCGAGGCGCACGGGCAGGAGCGCGTGCTGGTGAACTGCGCCGGCACGGGCAACGCGGTGAAGACCGCGAGCCGGTCACGCGAGGACGGGTCGATCAAGCACTTCCCGTTGGAGGCGTTCAACTGGATCATCCAGATCAACCTCGTCGGCACTTTCCGCTGCATCGCCAAGTCGGCAGCGGGCATGCTGACGCTCGACCCGCTGGAGGACAGCGAGCGCGGCGTGATCGTCAACACCGCCTCCGTCGCCGCGGAGGACGGGCAGATCGGCCAGGCGGCCTATTCGGCGTCCAAGGGCGGCGTGGTCGGCATGACGCTGCCGATCGCGCGCGACCTGATGTCCGAGGGCATCCGGGTGAACACCATCCTGCCCGGCATCTTCAACACGCCGCTGATGAACGCCGCGCCGCCGCAGGTGAAGGACGCGCTCGCCGCCTCCGTCCCCTTTCCGAAGCGCTTGGGGCTCCCGCACGAGTACGCGCAGCTCGCGCTGACGATGATCGAGTGCGGCTATTTCAACGGCGAGGACGTGCGCCTGGACGGCGCGATCCGGATGGCGCCCCGGTGAGCCGCGGGGCGGCTTGCGCCGCCCCGGCGCAAGACTCGCCCAAGGCCGGCCGGCGGGTCGCGTCAGCGAACCCGTTCGACGACGCGGGACTTGGTCCCGCGTCGGCCCGCCCGCAAAGGATCTGTTATGCCTCGCCCTCTCCCCTGGCGGCTCGACCGGGCTGCCTACCCCCACATGCAAACCGTCCAGACGCGCTTCCAGGACATGGACGTGCTGGGCCACATCAACAACGTCGCCTTCCTGTCGCTGTTCGAGACCGCGCGCACCAAGTTCAACCATGAGCTGGAGCTGTGGGGCCGCAAGTTCGGCGGCCGCCGCGCGGTCGTGGCGTCGCAGGAGATCCACTACCTCGCCGAGGGGAGCTACCCGGAGGACGTCGAGATCGCGACGGGGATCGGCCATGTCGGCGGACGCAGCTGGTCGATCCTGTCCGCGATGTTCCAAGAAGGCCGCGCCATCGCGACGTGCGACGTCGTGATCGTCATGGCCAAGGGCGATGAGGGCGACGGCATGCCCGACGCGTTCCGCGCGCGGCTGGAGGAGTTCAGGGTGCGGGAGGGATAGCTTCCCTCCCCGCACCCGGATGGAGGTAAGCTCAGTCGACGAACGACGCCGTGCGCTTCTCCATGTTCGCGCGAACCTGTTCGATCTGGTTGGGCGTGCGGATCACGTGGAGCTGTTCGACCGTCTCCAGCTCGAGGATGGACGCGGCGTCCCCGTCGGCGGCGTGGTTGTAGAGGCGCTTCGCTCCGCGCGTCGCGTGCGGGTTGCGGCCCGCGATCTCCCGCGCCAGCGCCATCGCCTCGGCCAACGGATCGTCGGCCAGCCGCGTGACGAAGCCGTGGCGCACCGCCTCCTCGCCCCCGAACTCGCGGCCGGTGTAGGTCAGCTCACGGAGCACGTCGTCGCGCGCCAGCGTCCGCCACAGCGCGATCCCCGCCATGTCGGGCACCAGCCCCCAATAGCTCTCCCGGATCGCGAAGCGCGTCTGCGGCGACGCGATGCGGATGTCGGCGCCCGACATGATCTGGAACCCGCCGCCGAACGCGATGCCGTGCACCGCCGCGATCACCGGCATCGGCAGCGCGCGCCAGCCCCAGCTGACCTGCTGCGCCTTGTTCGCCAGCCCCCAGTTCCGCTCGACGAGGTCGAGTCCCGACCCGCCGCCCGCCATGAAGCTCATGTCGAGCCCCGCGCAGAAGGCGCGGCCCTCGCCGGACAGCACCGCGCAGCGCACCTCGCCCATTCCCGCCAGCCGATCGATCGCGTCGACGATCCCGTCGAACATCGCGGGGTCGAGCGCGTTCATCTTGTCGGGGCGGTTGAGGCGGACGTCGGCGACGCCGTGGGCGACGCTGATGGTGACGCGGTCGGTCATGGCGGACTCCTTCTACGGTCTTCCGCTTTCGCGGGAGAAGAACGGGCGCGCAAGCGCCGGATGGGGCCAGCGGGTTGCCCGTCCTATCCGACCCGCTACAGCCGCGCCCATGGCGTTCGACCCTTCCATCTTCTTCTCCCGCCGCGTCGGCGGACACGGCGCGCGGCTCGGGATCGCGTATCGCGACCACGGTCCCGACTGGGCCGAGCTGGAGCTCCCTTACTCGCCCGAGCTGATCGGCGATCCGGAGCGCGGCGTCATCGCCTCCGGGCCGATCATCGCGCTGATGGACATGGCGACCCGCCTCGGCGTCTGGCTGAAGAAGGGCGCCTGGGTCCCCCACGCGACGCTCGACCTGCGCGTCGATTACCTCCGGCCGGCGGTCGCGGGTCGCGCGGTGATCGGTCGCGGCGAGTGCTACCGCCTCACCCGCGCCATCTCGTTCGTCCGCGGCCAGGCGCATGACGGCGATCCCGCCGACCCGATCGCGCACGTCGCCGGTACCTTCATGAACACGGAAGCCTGACCGTGGAGCTGCCGCCCTACGCCGCCGTCCTGGGCGTCACGCGCGAGCCCGGCGAGAACGCGCCCGTGCTCGTGATGCCGTTCGGCGACGACGTGCTCGGCCGCCCGGGTTTCTTGCACGGCGGCGCGATCTCCGGGCTGCTCGAGATGGCGGCCGTCGCCGCGCTCGACCACGCCCTTGCCGAAGAAGGCGGCGGGCGCATCAAGCCCGTCGGCGTCACCGTCGATTTCATGCGCGGCGGCCGCGACAAGCCGACCCGCGCCGCCGGGCGCGTAACCCGCCTGGGCGCGCGCGTGGCGAACGTCGAGGCCACTGCCTGGCAGGACGAACCCGACCGTCCCATCGCCTCGGCGCGGATGAACTACCTGATCGTGCGCCCCTAAGCCGGGTCGAGACGGATCAGCCGTCCGGAGCCGCCGTCCTCCAACACCCAGATCGCGCCGTCCGGACCTTGCTCGACCTCGCGGATGCGCGCGCCGAGACCGATGCGCCCGGCCTCGGTCGCCGCGGTACCCGCGACGCGCACCCGTATGATCGCTTGGGCTCCTAGCGCCGCCAGCACGAAGTCGCCGTTCCAGCCGGAAAAGCGCGTCCCGCTGTATCGGATCATCCCGCCTGGCGCGATCACGGGCGTCCAGCTGAACAGCGGCGCCGCGAATTCCGGTCGCGTCGCGTGCCGCGGCAGGACCTCGCCGTCGTTCCCCTCCGACACGGTGCGCCAGCCGTAATCGCGCCCGCGCTCGATCAGGTTGAACTCGTCGCCGCCTTCCGGCCCCATTTCGTTCTCGAACAAGCGCCCGTCGCTCGCGAACAACAGGCCGTACGGGTTGCGGTGGCCTAGCGACCAGATCTCGCTCCGCGCGCCGGCCGACGCCGCGAAGGGGTTGTCGGCCGGAACGCTCCCGTCCGCGTTGATCCGCACGATCTTGCCCAGCGTGCCGCGCAGATCCTGCGCGGGCGCGCCCTGGTGCCGTTCGCCCGCGGTGATGAACAGGGTCCCGTCCGGCGCGAAGGCGAGACGGCCGCCGAAATGCCGATCGTCCACGACCTTGGGCGCCTGCCGCCAGATTACCGAAAAGTCGGCCAGCCGTCCGCCGCCCGCGTCGAGCGTCAAGGTCGCACGCGCGACCGCCAGGCCCGCAGCACCCCCCGAACCGCCCTCGGCGTAGCTGAGGTAGACGCGCCGGTTCGACGCGTAGGCGGGGTCGAGCGCGACGTCGAGCAAGCCGCCCTGCCCCCGCGCGACCACGGCGGGCACGCCCGAGACGGGGTCCGACACCTGCCCGCCCGTCGTGACCACGCGCAGGTTCCCGCCCCGTTCGGTCACGAGCAGCCGACCGTCGGGCAGGAACGCCATCGCCCAAGGATTGCTGAACGTCGCCACGGACGTGCGCGAGACCGCCACGGTGGTCGGCGTGGGCGTAGGTGACGGCGTCGGAGAGGGCGACGGGGATGGCGAGGGCGTCGGCCCCGGCGTCGCGATCGGCGGCGGATCGGAGCCGTCGTCGCCCCCGCCGCACCCGACGAAGAGCAGTGCCAGCGCGAGCGGATGGAGGTGTCGCATGCTCACGCGGTCACTTCGGCGTCAGGCGGATCATCTGACCGCCCGATCCGCCGTCGCGCAGGACGTAGACCGCGCCGTCCGGCCCGGCGTCGACCTCGCGGAGGCGGGCGCCCATGTCCCACCGTTCCGCCTTGGCGGCGCCCGTGCCGTTCAGGTCGACGCGGTAGAGCGACCGGCCCGCCAACCCGCCGAACAACGCGTCGCCGCGCCACGCCCCGAACAGCCGTCCGTAGTAGATCACCAGCCCCGCCGGCGCGATCGACGGGTTCCACCAGACCTTGGGCGGCTCGTAACCGTCACCGGCGCGGTGGTCGGGGATGTCGCCGCCGCCGTAGTGGCTGCCGTTGGACGCGTTGGGCCAGCCGTAGTTCTGCGCGGGCAGCACGAGGTTGAGCTCGTCGCCCCCCTCCGGCCCGTGCTCGTGGCTCCAGAGATTGCCCTGCTTGTCAAAGGCCAGCCCGTAGACGTTGCGATGGCCGTAGGACCAGATCGCCGGGTCGAAGCTGCGCGCCGCCAGCGGATTGCCGGGGACCGCCGCGCCGCTTCGCGTGAGCCGCAGGACTTTGCCGAGCGTGCCCTTGGGATCCTGCGCCGGCGAGAACTTCTGCCGGTCGCCTGTCGCGAGGTACACGAAGCGCCGATCGGGCGGGAACGCGATCTTGCCGGAATAATGACCGTCGCCGGTGACCACTGGCTGCACGCGGTGGATCACCTTCAGGTTTCGAAGGCTTCCATCCAGGAGCTGCGCGCGCATCAGCACCAGCTGTTTGCCGGCCGGCCCCGCGACCGAAGCGCTGAGATAGACCGACCGGCTCTCGGCGAAGTCGCGCGGGATCGCGACGTCGGCCAACCCGCCCTGGCCCGCGCTGTCGACCCTCAAGCGCGCGAGCTCGCGGCGCGTCCCGAAGTCGGCGGAGAGCAGCAGGAGCCGCCCGTCCTTCTCCGTCACGAGGACATGTCCGTCGGGGAGGAACGCCATCGCTCAGGGCGAGTCGAAGTCGGCGACCACCGTTTCGTCGAACGGCTTGGGGCTCGACGGCGTCTCGCCCGCTTGCGCGACGAGCGGCGACGCGGTGGCGAGCAGCAGGATGGACAGCAGGCGACGCATGGGACGGCCTTCCTCGGGAGCGGAGCCGCCGACCGACCCGGCGGTCTGACCCTCTCCTATGCGGGCGTCAGCCGCAAGAGCCGCCCTTGCGACCCGTCGCGTCCGCCGTCCTCCAGGACGTAAATCGCGCCGTCGGGGCCTTGTTCCACTTCGCGGATCCGCGCGCCCATGTCCCACTGGCCGCCCTTGGCCGCGTTCGTCCCGTCCAGGTCCACGCGGACCAGCGCCTTGGACGACAGCCCGCCGATGAAGGCGTCGCCGCGCCATTGCGGGAACATCGCGCCCGAGTAGATCATCAGCCCGCCCGGGCTGATCACCGGGGTCCAGTTGACCTTGTACTTCTCCAGGTCGGGCCGAGTCGCGTGGTCGGGAATGGGGCGGCCATCATAATGGTCGCCGTCCGACACCAAAGGGTAACCATAGTTGCGGCCGGGAAGGATCAGGTTGACCTCGTCGCCGCCTTTGGGGCCCATCTCCTGCTCCCAGAGATTGCCTTGCGCGTCGAACGCGATCCCGAGCAGGTTGCGGTGGCCGTAGGACCAGACCGCCGGATGGAAGCCCTTGGCCGCGAGCGGGTTCCCGGCCGCGGGCGTGCCGTCGAGGTTGAGCCGGAGCACCTTGCCCAACGTCGCCTTGGGATCCTGCGCCGGATCGAACTTCTGCCGCTCGCCGTTGGTGAAGAACAGGTGCCGACCGTCGGGGGAGAAAGCGATGCGGCCTGAGTAATGGCCGTTCCCTTCGACGAACGGCGTCGCGGAGAAGATCGTCCGGACCTCGTCCAGCCGCGCGCGTCCGCCTTCCTCGACGAGCCGTCCGCGCATCAGCACCACGCCCTTGCCGCCCGGCCCCGCCTGGGAGGCGGACAGGTACACGGCGCCGCTCCGCGCGAAATCGGGGGCGAGCACCACGTCCATCAGGCCCCCCTGCCCCGCGCTGTCGACGGCGGGCACTCCGGCGACCGCCGCGCGCTGCTTCGCGTCCGCCGACACGAGCATCAACTGCCCCGCCTTCTCCGTCACCAGCATGCGCCCGTCGGGCAGGAACGTCATCGCCCAGGGCGCGTCGAAATCGGCGACGGGGGTCGTCCGGAACGGCCGCGCGTCGCTCGTCGGCGCCTGCGCGCCCGCTTTGTACTTGCCTTGGGGCTGCCCCGCCTGCTCGCCCTCGCCGGACACGGCGCCCGTGCAGGCGATAAGGGCGACGGCCAGTGAACCGAGAACCGCTGAACGCATGATCATCTCCTCGCACGGGCGAAACGCCGCCCGGTCGCTACGGTGCCGGCCCAGCTTGCGCAAGCGGCGGCCCCGGCGTATATGGCCGGTGCTTTCTCGACATCGTCAGCGGTGAAGAGGCTGCGGGGCTTGCTCCGCGGCGGCCGAAGACCTGCACCTAGCCACCCGCATCCGGAAGACCCGCTTGACCGACATCGCCCTACTCTCCCGCCTGATCGAACCCGAAGCGCAGGCGCTCGGCTTCGCGCTGGTGCGGGTGAAGCTGTTCGGCGGCTCGGGTGATAGGACGCTCCAGATCATGGCGGAGCGGCCCGACACGCGCCAGCTGACGATCGACGACTGCGCCGACCTGTCGCGCCGCGTCTCCGACCTGTTCGACCGGTTGGAGGAGGAGGGCCGCGACCCGATGGACGAGGCCTATCGGCTCGAGGTCTCGTCGCCCGGCATCGACCGGCCGTTGACCCGGCTCCAGGATTTCGAGGACTGGGCGGGGCACGAGGCGCGGGTCACGCTGTCGGAGAAGATGGACGGGCGCAAGCAGTTCAAGGGCGATCTGGCGGGCGTCGAGCTCGAGGGCGGGATAGTCCTGCT
>DASVSW010000119.1:0-10341 GCA_036387895.1 Sphingomonas sp. | reverse complement strand
GGCGGGAGCGGGCATCCTCGCCGCGGGCCAGCAGGCGGCGGTCGGCAACTACCTCGCCTTCTCGCGCCAGCAGGAGGCGTCCACCGACGCGGCGGGCGCGCGCTACCTCGAAGGGGCGGGCGTCAGCGGCAAGGGGTACCTGTCCTTCTTCGGCAAGCTCCAAAGGCTGGAGCACCGCTACGGCATCACGCGCAAGATGAGCTTCATGCTCGACCACCCGGTCTCGAGCGAGCGCATCGCCAACCTGACGGACACGCTGAAGGCGTCGCCCGCCTGGAGCAAGCCGTCCGACCCCGCGCTCGAGGAGAGGTTCCGGCGCGTCAAGGCGAAGCTGATGGGCTATACGAGCCGGCCCGAGCAGACGATCCAGAAATACCCCGACACCGACACGTCGGTCTACGCGCGCTACGCCCGCGCCTACGCCTGGCACAAGGCGGGCCATCCGGACAAAGCCAACGCCGAGGCCGACGCGCTGGTGGCGGCCAAGCCCAACGATCCCTATTTCCTTGAGGTGAAGGGCCAGATCCTGCTCGAGTCCGGCCGCCCGCGCGAGGCGCTGGCGCCGTTGCGCGCGGCGACCGCGGGGGCGAACAACGATCCGCTGATCGCTACCACTTTCGGCCACGCGCTGATCGCGACCGAGGACAAGGCGAACTATCCCGAAGCGGTGAAGGTGCTGCGCGTCGCGGTGGCGCGCGACGACGCCAACCCCTTCGCCTGGCACCAGCTGGGCACCGTGTACGAGCTGACGGGCGATGGCGCCCGCGCCGCGCTCGCGACCGCCGAGCGCGCCAGCATGATGGGCGACAGCCGCACCGCGGTGGCGCGCGCGCAATACGCCATGGCGAACATTCCGCAGGGGACGAGCGACTGGATCCGCGCGCAGGACATCGCGATGGCGGCGGGCAACGCGATCAAGGACGAGAAGGACAAGAGATGACGGCGCGCTGGTTACTCCCCGCCGTAGCGCTCGGCGGCGCGGCGCTGGGCGCGGGCGGCGTCTACGCCGTCGGCAAGGCTTCCGGCGGCGCGATGGTGCGCGAGTACCTCCTCGCCAATCCGGAGGTGATCCCGGAGGCGATGGAGCGGCTGCAGCGGCGCGAACAGGCGCGCGCGGTCGCCAAGGCGGGCGGCGGGGTGGCGAAGCCCTATCCGGGCGCGTTCATGGGCAACCCGGACGGCGACGTCACGCTGGTCGAGTATTACGATTATAATTGCGGCATCTGCCGCGCGAGCCTGCCCGTGGTGCGCGAGCTGATCCGCCGTGACCCCAAGCTCAAGGTCGTGTTCCGCGAGATGCCCGTGCTGGCGCCGTCGAGCCGCGACGCGGCGCTGGCCAGCCTCGCCGCCGCGCGCGCGGGCCGCTTCGCGGCGTTCCACAACGCGCTGTTCGGGCGCGGGCCGGTCACGTCCGATTCGATCGCCGCCGCGGCGCGGACCGCGGGCGTGGCGCTGCCCGGCCCCGACCGGACGGCTGACGCGGAGATCGAGCGCAACCTGCGCACCGCGAACGAGCTCGGCATCACTGGCGTGCCGAGCTGGGTGGTGGGCGACCAGGTGTTCGTCGGCGGCCACGGGGTCGAACGGCTTCGGCAGGCGATCGCCGAGGTCCGGCGCGGGGCGTGACCGACGCCATCCTGAAGATCGCGGGCGTCGCCAAGACGTACAAGACGGGCGTCCAGGCGCTGAAACCCGTCGATCTCGAGATCCGCCGCGGCGAGATCTTCGCGCTCCTAGGGCCGAACGGGGCGGGCAAGACGACGCTCATCTCGATCATCTGCGGCATCGTTACCGCCTCCGAGGGCAGCGTGACCGTCGAGGGCCACGACATCGTCCGCGACTACAAGGCCGCGCGCCGCCGCATCGGCCTGGTGCCGCAGGAGCTGTCCACCGACGCGTTCGAGACGGTGCTGGCGACCGTCACCTTCTCCCGCCGGTTGTTCGGCCGGTCGGGGCATTCGGCGTACATCGAGCAGCTGCTCCGCGATCTGTCGCTCTGGGACAAGCGCAACACGCGTATCATGGAGCTGTCGGGCGGCATGAAGCGCCGCGTGTTGATCGCCAAGGCGCTCAGCCACGAGCCCGACATCCTGTTCCTCGACGAGCCCACGGCAGGCGTCGACGTCAGCTTGCGCCGCGACATGTGGCGGCTCGTCCACCGCCTGCGCGAGAACGGGACCACCATCATCCTCACCACCCATTACATCGAGGAGGCGGAGGAGATGGCCGACCGCGTCGGCGTCATCAACCGCGGCGAGCTGCTGCTGGTCGAGGGCAAGGCGGCGCTGATGGCCAAGCTCGGCAAGCGCGAGCTGGAACTGAGCCTCTCCGAGCCCATGGCCGTCGTACCGCCCGAGCTGTCCGACTGGGAGCTGTCGCTCGAGGACGAGGGCCATCGCCTGCGCTACAGCTTCGACGCGACCGCTGAGCGCACCGGCATCCCCTCGCTGCTCCGGCGTCTCGCCGAGCTGGGGATCGGGTTCAAGGACCTGGAGACGTCGAAGTCGAGCCTGGAGGACATCTTCGTCGACCTGGTCGAGGCGAAACGATGAACTGGCACGGCGTCTGGGCGATCTACCGGTTCGAGATGGCGCGCGCGCTCCGCACGTTGTGGCAGAGCCTCGTCACGCCCGTGCTGACGACGTCGCTCTACTTCATCGTCTTCGGCGGCGCGATCGGGTCGCGGATGCAGTCGGTCGAAGGGGTCGGGTACGGCAGCTTCATCGTGCCGGGCCTCATCATGCTGTCGCTGCTGACGCAGTCGATCAGTAACGCGTCGTTCGGCATCTACTTCCCGAAATTCTCCGGCACCATCTACGAGCTCCTCTCCGCGCCCGTCTCGCCGGCGGAGGCGGTGCTGGGTTACGTGGGCGCCGCCGCGACCAAGTCGGTGGCGCTGGGGCTGATCATCCTCGCCACCGCCGCGCTGTTCGTGCCGCTCCGCATCGAGCACCCGGCAGCGATGATCGGGTTCCTGCTGCTGACGTCGGTGACGTTCAGCCTCTTCGGCTTCATCATCGGCGTCTGGGCCAACGGCTTCGAGCAGCTGCAGATCGTGCCGGCGCTGCTCATCACGCCGCTGACCTTCCTGGGCGGCGCCTTCTACTCGATCGACATGCTGCCCGAACCGTGGCGCTCGCTCAGCCTGTTCAACCCCGTCGTCTACCTCGTGTCCGGCTTCCGCTGGAGCTTCTTCGGCGAAGGCGACGTGGCGGTGGGCGTCAGCCTCGCCGTGACCGGGCTGTTCCTCCTCCTCTGCCTCGCGGTCGTCGCCTGGATCTTCAGGACGGGCTACCGGCTGAAGAACTGACCACCGGCAAGATCACCTTCGAGCCCTGGCAGACGCGCTGGGTCGCCTTGACGAAGTCCGACGCCTTCGCCCGCGCGATGTTGGGGACGAACTTCTGCGGGTTGCGGTCGATGACCGGGAACCAGCTCGACTGGACCTGGACCATCAGCCGATGGCCGCGCTTGAAGACGTGGTCGTGCGCGCGCATCGGCACGTCCCAGGCGACGACGCGATTGGGCGTCAGCGCGCGCGGGCGCTCGCCGCCGCCGAGGAACTTGCCGCGCCGGACCTCCATCGCGACCGGGAGCTGATAGCCCGACAAGTCCGCCCCGTCCGCGCCCTTGGCGCCGTCCGGATGGACGTCGATCAGCTTGACGACGAAGTCGGCGTCGGTCCCGCTGGTGGACGCCATCAACCGGCCCGCGACGTCGCCCGTCACCGTCAGGTCGGCTTCGAGCGGCGCGCTCATCCAGCTCACCACGTCGTTGCGGCCCTGGAGGAACCGCTGGTCCTCCGCCTCCCACCACTGCCACTCCGGGCCGAAGCCGGGCTTGATCGGCCGCGGGCGGTAGGGGACCGGGTCGGCGGGGTCGGACAGGTACTCGCGGCACCCCCGCCCGCCAGCGCCTTCGAAACCGAGCGTACCGTCGGCGCGGAGGTAGAGGTCGGTCGGCTTAGCACCAGGTGCGGGCCAGCGCGGATACTCCTTCCACGTCCACGACCCGCTCTGGAAGCTCTTCACCTCATGGGCGGGCTTGGCGCCGCGGCCGTGGAGCCAATAGGCGAAGAAGGACGCCTCGACCTCGGCCAGGAACTGGCCGGTCGAGTTCACGCCATAGGCGATCCGCCCCAGCGCCTCGCCCTGCGCGCGGTTCCAGAAGCCGTGGCTCCAGGGGCCGGCGACCATCACCGATAGGCCGTCGGGGTCGTCCTGCTGCTGCTTGGCGTGGATCGCCCAGCTGCCCCAGGGGTCCTCCTGGTCCCAATAGCCGGTGACGTTGAGCGTCGGCACCGTCGTACGCCCCAGCGACCGCGACCAGTTCTGGCCCTTGTAGAAGGCGTCGTGGTCCGGGTGGTCGAGCAGGCTGGTGAACATCGGGATCGCGCCCTTGAAATGGCGCTTGTCGACGTTCTCGACGGGGCCGAGCTTCAGGAACCAGTCGTACAGGTCGGGCTCGTCATAGGCGAGCTCGGCGTTCTCCTTGTCCTTCTGGAGCAGGTAGAGCCAATCGGTCGCGTAGCTCAGGCGCAGCGCGCCGTTGCGGTGGAGGTCGTCGTTGATCCAATAGTCGATCCACGCCGCCTGCGGGCTCACCGCCTTCAGCGCGGGATGCGGGTTGACGAGCGCCATGGCGGCGGCGAGGCCGGGATAGCTGATCCCGGTCATCCCGACCTTGCCCGAACTGCCGGGCACGTTCTTCACGAGCCAGTCGATCGTGTCGTAGGCGTCGGTCGACTCGTCGGTCCCGCCCGGCCGGATCGCGGTCGACAGGGTGAAGACGCCGTCCGACTTGAACCGCCCGCGCATCGATTGCTGCACGACGATGTAGCCGTCCTTCATCAGCGCCGCCCAGCTCCGCGGGATGCGCGGGGGCGGCGTGGTCTGGACGCCGTAGGGCGAGCGGCTGAACAGGATGGGGAGCGGCCCCGTCGCGTCGCGCGGGCGGAAGATCACGGTGTGGAGCTTCGCGCCGTCGCGCATCGGCACCATGGCTTCGGTGGCGATGAAGGGCGACTCCGCGGGCGCCGTCCCGACCGCGGGAGCCGGCGCGGCCTGCCCCGAAACGGCCGAAGGCGGGATCAGCGCCAATCCGATCAGGGCCCAACCGATCCGCATCCGCTCCTCCCCTCGACGTGGCGCACATGTCGCGCCCGTTCGGCAATCCCGTTGCGCCCGCTTGTTCTTTCGTTGCGCGCGACGTCGCTTTCTTAGGGAACATGCCACAGGCCGCGGGCTGTAGGACAGCCCTAACGACGGCCCTGCGACCACAGCGCGAGTCCCGGCCGGAGCACCAGGCCGTTCAGGTCGATCGCGGCATGGCACGCCATCGCCAGCCACAGCGCGCCGCTCGACAGGTAGACCGCCGACAGGAACAGCGCGACGAGCGTCGTGGCGACCATCCCCACCCAGCCCTGATAGCGGTGCGAGAGCCCGAACAGCGCCGCGGCCAGGAGAAAGCCGGCGGTGGCCGACCCGATGGCGAGCGCGACGAGCAGCGGCAGCAGGAGGCGGAAGTACAGCTCCTCCGTCACCCCCGCGGCGACCGAAAGGACCGCCGCCGCGGGCAGCTCTGCGGGGTGCGCGGGCAAGCGCGGCGGGCGACCGAGATAGAAGGGCCGCCCTCCCCGCCGGCGCCGCCACCGCGTGATCAGCGCCGCGACGAGCGTGCCGAGGAGGAGCCCGACGACCGTCGGCCAGACCTGGAACGGCGCGAACGCCCGCGCGAGCGCAGCGACGGGCTCGAACTCGGGAGGGAGCCGCCAGAGCGCGTCCGCGCGGTCGAGGCTGACTAGCGCGACGAGCGCCGGCAGCCCGAACGAGAAGGCCAGCCGCGCCGACCAGGCCCGATAGGGGTGGCCGTCGCGCGGCTCGGGGAACAGCCGCCGCGCGACGCTGCGCCGGCCGACGATGCGCCAGGCGAGCTGGAGCGCGACGAGGGCGAGGAGGAGGGTCGCGAGCATGCCGAACAATCGCCCTTTCCGCGCGACCCGCCGATCCCATTCCACCCCGGCGAAGGCCGGGGCCCAGTCGAACGGGTCCGACCTCGCAGGCGTACGGCGTGCGCTCTGGGCCCCGGCCTACGCCGGGGTGGAGACGTCCTCCGAGCGCGCGGCCGCGCCGTCCGGTGCGGTCGTCAGCGGTTCGCCCCCGCCCCTCACCCCAGGTCGTGCTGACCCTTCACCCAGCGGACCGTGCCCGACGAGGCGCGCATGACGACCGACTCGGTGGTCATGCGCCCGCCGCGCCGCTTCACCCCGTCGAGCAGCGACCCGTCGGTGACGCCCGTCGCCGCGAAGATCACGTCGCCCTTGGCCAGCTCGTCGAGGTCGTATTGGCGATCGAGGTCCTCGATCCCCCATTTGCGCGCGCGGGCGCGCTCGTCGTCGTTGCGGAACAGGAGGCGGCCCTTGAACTGCCCGCCGACGCAGCGGAGCGCCGCGCAGGCGAGGACGCCCTCCGGCGCGCCGCCCGACCCCATGTACACGTCGATCGTCGTGTCGGGATCGGTGGTCGCGATCACGCCCGCGACGTCGCCGTCGGGGATCAGCATGATGCCGCAGCCGAGCGAACGGAGCTCCGCGATCAGCTTCTCGTGGCGCGGGCGGTCGAGGACGCAGGCGACGATGTCCTGCGGGCGGACGCCCTTGGCCGCGGCGATGGCCTGGACGTTCTCGGTGGGCGAGCGGTCGAGGTCGATGACGCCCTGCGGCAGGCCGGGGCCGACCGCCAGCTTGTCCATGTAGACGTCGGGCGCGTTCAGCAGCCCGCCCGCTTCCGCGATGGCGAGCACGGCCAGCGCGTTCGGCCCCGCCTTGGCGGTGATGGTGGTCCCCTCCAGCGGGTCGAGCGCGATGTCGATCGCGGGGCCCTGGCCCGTGCCGACCTTCTCGCCGATGAAGAGCATGGGAGCCTCGTCGCGCTCGCCCTCGCCGATCACCACCGTGCCGTTGATGTCGAGCCCGTTCAGCGCCTCGCGCATCGCCTCCACGGCTGCGGCGTCCGCCGCCTTCTCGTCGCCGCGCCCGACGAGCGTCGCCGCGGCGATGGCGGCGGCTTCGGTGACGCGCACCATTTCGAGCACGAGGACGCGGTCTAGGACGTTTTCTTGGGCTTCGGACATCTGGACTCCCCTGTTTTCCCGGCGCGATAGGGGGGCCGGGTGGACGCGGCAAGGGGAACGGCGATGGCGGCGGTCGGAGCGACGGAGCGTCCGGCGCTCCATATGGTCTGCGGCAAGGCGGGCGCGGGGAAGTCGACGCTGGCGGGGCGGCTGGCGGAGAAGCCGGGCACGATCCTGATCGCGCAGGATCCCTGGATGGCGACGCTTTATCCGGAGATGCGGACGGTGGACGATTACCTGCGCCACGTCCCCAGGCTGCGCGCCGCGATGGGGCCTCACGTCGCGGCGCTGCTCCGCGCCGGGTTGTCGGTGGTGCTCGACTGGCCGGCGAACACCGTCGAGAGCCGCGCCTGGATGCGCGGGGCGGCGGAGGCGGCGGGCGCCCTGCACCGGCTGCACTGGCTCGACCTGTCGGACGGGGAATGCTTCGCGCGCGCCGAGGCGCGCAACCGCGAGGGGCGGCATCCGTATCGGATGACGCGGGCGCAGTTCGACGAGATCACCGCCTTGTTCGAGCCGCCGACCGCGGCGGAGGGGTTCCAAATCACGCGTCATCCTCTCACTCCGTCACCCTGAACTCGTTTCAGGGTCCAGCGTGGTCCGCACGACCAAGCCTGAATCGCGCGCAGAACCATGGATGCTGAAACGAGTTCAGCATAACGGCAGGTGAGAGGAAGCGCCGGTTCGCATCGCTCCTCACAACGCCGCCAGGTGCGCCTCGACGTAGTTCGTCACGTCGCCGACCAGAGACCCGCCGAACCGGGGGTTGAGCTCCAGGATCATCGGCCCGTCGTCCGTGAGCTTGTAGTTGAAGCAGCACGTCCCCTCGTACCCGAGCGCGTCGAGCACGCGCTCGCAGAGCGGGAGCGCGTCGCCCGGTTCGGCGGGTTCGATCAGGCGGGGGCGGTCGACCTCGCCGCGCACCGTCAGGCCGCCCTCCATCTCGTAGCGGTAGCAGAGCGTGTAGCGGACGACGCCGTCGATGCGGAGCATGTGGAGGACGTATTCGTCCGCGCCCTCCACCGCGGCTTGCGCGAAGCCGTCGGGGATCGCGGGCTCGTCCTCGCCGGCTGCGCGGACGATGCGGATCCCCTGGCCGAAGTCGCCGCGGCGCGCCTTGCGGACGTAAGGGTAGCGGTCGGGCGGTTCGGGCAGCACCTCCGGGACGGACGCGCCGTATCCGAGCTCGACCATGCGGTCGTTGAACAGCAGCTTGTCGTCGCACGCCTCGACCAGCGCCTCTGTCGGCAGCGCCGCGCGACGGCGGCCGTCGGCGTTCGCGTCGCGGGCGGGCGCGATCTGATCGATGCGCAGCGGCACGACGAGGTCGAATGCGCGGAAGTCGACGGCGTCGAAGGCCGCGAACGCGACATCGAAGCGGCCGTGGTCGATCAGACGGTCGATCGCCGGCATCTGAGTCCGGTGGTCGCCGAACAGGATGCGGGGACGCGCGCTCACGCTCCAGCGCCCGATCGGTTCCGCGCGAGCTCAACCGTCCGTCGCTCCCGACATGCCGGTCGTCGCCGATCCGGGGTCAAGCGCTTGCGAAAGCAGGCGTTAACCAGCATGGGGTACGCAGGGGATCGAGGGGACCATGCACAATTTCCTAGCACTGCTTTACGCCGTTCTCGTCAGCTTCGTGCTGACCAGCGCCGGCCGCAACCTCCGCGACCTCCGGCCCAACGGCCCGGCGATCGAACGCGCGGGCCGCGTCGCTTTCTCCGCGTCGGTGACGCTGGCGCTGCTGCTCACCGGCTGGGCCGCGCTCTACGCCTTGGGCTTCGTCACGACGCTGCCCCTCGCTGAGGGTTAATCGCGCAGCAATTCGTTGATGCTCGTCTTGGACCGCGTCTGCGCGTCCACGCGCTTCACGATCACCGCGCAGTAAAGGCCGAGGTCGCCGCCCGTGGAACCCGGCACCACGACCGAATAGGGCGGCACATGGCCGCGATGGACCTCGCCCGTCGTTCGGTCGACGATCTTGGTCGACGCGCCGAGGTAGACGCCCATCGACAGCACCGCGCCTTCGCCGACGCGCACACCTTCGGCGACCTCCGACCGCGCGCCGATGAACGCGCCGTCCTCGATGATCACCGGATCGGCCTGGAGCGGTTCGAGCACGCCGCCGATCCCCGCCCCGCCGGAGATGTGGACGTTGCGCCCGATCTGCGCGCAGGAGCCGACGGTGGCCCAGGTGTCGACCATCGTCCCCTCGCCCACATGGGCGCCGATGTTGACGAAGCTGGGCATCAGGACGGCACCCCGCCCGACGAACGCGCCCCGCCGCACCACCGAGCCCGGCACCGCGCGGAAGCCGGCGGCGCGGAACTCCGCCTCGCCCCAGCCGGAGAACTTCGACGGCACCTTGTCGAACCAGTGGCCGGCGTCCGGGCCCCAACCCGGACCGCCTTCGATCAGCGCGTTGTCGTTGAGGCGGAAGGAGAGGAGGACCGCCTTCTTCAGCCACTGGTTGACGCGCCAGCCGGCCGCCCCGTCGGGCTCCGCGACGCGCGCCTCCCCCGCGTCGAGCATCGCCAGCGCGCGCTCGACGGCGAGGCGGGTGTCGCCCAACGTCTGGAACCCGAGCTCGGCGCGGGCCTCCCAGGCGGCGTCGATGGCGGCGGGAAGGTCGGTCATGCGGACTCCTGTATCGCTCGCAGCCAGGGGGCGAGCTCGGGGATGCGGTGGTCGATGAAGTCGCGGTCGGCCTCGGGGCCCTGTTCCGACCCGTTGTCGACCCAGACGGTGGTCATCCCGATCGCCTTGGCGGGTTTGAGGTTGCGCGCCATGTCCTCGACGAACAGCGCGGTCGTG
This sequence comes from Sphingomonas sp., assembly GCA_036387895.1. GTDB lineage: Bacteria > Pseudomonadota > Alphaproteobacteria > Sphingomonadales > Sphingomonadaceae > Sphingomonas. The sequence goes on along the minus strand of DASVSW010000119.1, from coordinate 396 downwards.
GGATCGATCGCGAAGGCGTCGCACAGGCTCCGGTACGCCCGCGGCTCGGGCTTGGGCACGAGGTCCATCGCGACGATGTCGTGGACGCCCTCGAAGCTGCCGCCCAGCCCGAGCCGGTCGAGCACCTTCAGCGCATAAGGCTTGTCGCCGTTGGTGAAGACGAGCTTGCGCCCCGGCAGCGTCGCGATCGCGGCGGCGAGCGGCGCGTCGTGCTCCAGCACGTCCATCTCGATGTCATGAACGTCGGCCAGGAAGTGGTCGGGGTCGACGTCGTGTTCGGCCATCAGCCCCGCGAGGGTGGTGCCATGACCGTGGAAATACATCTTCTGCACCCGCCGCGCCTCGGCGTGGTCCATGTCCAGCAGCCGCGCGATATAGGCGGTCATGCGCGCGTCG
>DASVSW010000118.1:0-3291 GCA_036387895.1 Sphingomonas sp. | reverse complement strand
CGGAACCGCTGCTCGACGACGCCTCGATGCGCCTCGCCGCCGACCGGTTCCGCGCCGGGCGGGAAGCGCCGCTGCTGGTCAAGTCGAACCTCATCTCGCCCGTCCACCGCGCGGTGCCGCTCGACGTGATCCTGCTTCCCGTCATGGAGCGCGGCGAGGTCACGGGCCTGTCCGTCCATGCGGGGCTGTGGACCAGCGCCGCGCTCACCGCCCCGGCCCGTTCGGTGCCCATCCTGCGCGACCGGCTGAAGCAGCTGGAGGTCAAGCTCGGCTTCGACCCCCGCGGCCATGCGGGCAAGGCGCTCGCCCACGCGCTCGGCGCGTTGCCGCACGACCTCGCCATCGCCTTCGAGCCGGAAGCGCTGGAGGAGCTGGCGCTGACCGCCATGAGCCTCGCCGACCGGCCGCGGCCGCGCCTGCTGCTCGTCCCCTCCCCGCTCGAGCGCCATCTCTACGCCTTCGTCTGGCTGCCGCGCGACGAGCTGACCACCGCGCGGCGCGTCGCGATCGGCGAGATGCTGAAGGAGGCGGCGGGCGCCGGCCTCCTCAACTGGCAGATCCAGCTCGACGACGTGGTGGCGCTGATCCGCTACACGCTAGACATTGCCGACGGGGCCGCGACCCCCGACGCGGCCGAGCTCGACGACCGGTTGTCGCGCATGGTCCGCGGCTGGGCGCCCGAGGTGGAGGCGGCGCTGGGCGAGCTGGTGCCGCAGCGCGCCGCCGCCCGGCTCGCGCTGAAATGGGCCAACGCCTTCCCCAACGGCTATCGCGTCGCGCGGTCGGGCGCCGAAGCCGCGGCCGACATCGTCCGCTTCGACACGCTGCAGGGCGTCGGCTCGCGCTCGGTCCGCATCGCGGACGAGGGCGGCCGTACCCGGCTCAAGATCTATCGCCAGGGCGGCGCGCTGTCGCTGTCGGACGCCGTGCCGGTGCTCGAGAATTTCGGCTTCCGCGTCGTCTACGAGCGGCTCACCCCCTTGTCCGACGAGGCCGGGTCGCACCTCCACGACTTCCATGTCGAGGCGAGCGGCGGAATCGCGGACGCGGCCGTGCTGGAGGGCGCGGTCGCCGCCGTGCTCGAAGGGCGCGCGGAGAACGACCTGTTCAACCGCCTGATCGTGGACGCGGGCGTCGCCCCGGAAGCGGTGGTCCTGTTCCGCGCCTGGTTCCGCTATCTCCGTCAGGCCGGGCTGACTTATGGCCTCGCGACCGTGGTGGACGCGCTCCGCCGCGCGCCGGACGTGGCCGCGGGGCTGATCGAGCGGTTCCGCCTGTCGCACGACCCGGCCGCTGAAGGCGATCCGGCCGCCGCCGAGGAGCGGATCGCGCGCGGGCTCGACCGGGTATCCGCGCTCGACGACGACCGGATCCTGCGCTCCTACCGCGCGCTCATCGGCGCGTGCCTGCGCACCAACGCCTTCGCGCCCGCCGGCCGGGAGGCGTTGGCGTTCAAGCTCGACTCCGCGCTCATCCCCGGCCTGCCGGCGCCGCTGCCCTGGCGCGAGATCTGGGTCTACTCCCCCCGGGTCGAGGGCATCCACCTGCGCGCCGGCCCCGTCGCGCGGGGCGGGCTCCGCTGGTCCGACCGCCGCGACGACTTCCGCACCGAGATACTGGGGCTGATGAAGGCGCAGCGCGTCAAGAACGCGGTGATCGTTCCCACGGGCGCCAAGGGCGGCTTCTACCCTAAGCAGCTGCCCCCCGCCTCCGACCGCGAAGCCTGGCTCGCCGAAGGGACGGAGAGCTACCGCGTCTTCATCCGCACGCTTCTGTCGATCACGGACAACATCGTCGACGGCCGCGTCGTGCATCCCGACGGCGTCCGCGTCCATGACGGCGAGGACCCCTATTTCGTGGTGGCCGCCGACAAGGGCACTGCGACCTTCTCCGACGTGGCGAACGGGCTCGCGCTGGAGCGCGGCTTCTGGCTGGGCGATGCCTTCGCGTCCGGCGGCAGCCAAGGCTACGACCACAAGGCGATGGGCATCACGGCCAAGGGCGCCTGGGTGTCCGTCCAGCGCCATTTCGCCGAGCGCGGTGTGGACGTCCAGGCCGATCCCGTCACCGTGGTCGGGTGCGGCGACATGTCGGGCGACGTGTTCGGCAACGGCATGCTGCTCAGCCAGGCGATCAGGCTCGTCGCGGCGTTCGACCACCGCCACGTCTTCATCGACCCCTCGCCCGACGCGGGGCGGTCGTTCGAGGAGCGCCAGCGGCTGTTCGCGCTGCCGCGGTCGAGCTGGGCCGATTACGACCCGTCGCTCATCTCCGTCGGCGGCGGCGTCTACGCCCGGTCGGAGAAGCTGATCCGCATCTCGCCGGAAGCGCAGGCGGCGCTGGGCGTGACACAGGCCGAGTTCGAGCCCGCCGCGCTCATCGCCGCGATCCTCAAGGCCCCCGCCGACCTGGTCTGGTTCGGCGGCATCGGCACCTATGTGAAGGCGGCTTCCGAGAACAACGCGGCGGTGGGCGACCCCGCCAACGACCGCCTGCGCGTGAACGCCGAGGAGCTGCGCGCGACGGCGGTGGGCGAAGGCGCGAACCTCGGGCTGACCCAGGCCGCGCGCATCGCGTTCGCGGGGCGCGGCGGGCGGATCAACACCGACTTCATCGACAATTCGGCGGGCGTCGACTGTTCGGACAACGAGGTCAACATCAAGATCGCGCTGAACCGCGAGATGATCGAAGACCGCCTCGCCGAAGCCGACCGCAACGAGCTCTTGGCGGCGATGACCGACGACGTCGCGCACCTGGTGCTCGAGGACAACCGGCTCCAAACGCTGGCGCTCTCGATCGCGGAGAACGACGGCGCGGCGGCGCTGCCGTCCTATGTCCGCGCGATCGAGATCTTCGAGAGCTCAGGCAGGCTCGACCGCGCGGTCGAGGGGCTGGCGTCGAACGAGGAGCTGACCCGGCGCGCGCAGAGCGGCCAAGGCCTGACCCGCCCGGAGCTCGCCGTGCTGCTCGCGACCGCCAAGCTCGCGCTCCAGGACGCGATCGAGACGGGCGGGCTGGGGAACGACGACGCGCTCCTCCCTTACCTGCGCGCCGCTTTCCCGCCCGCGATGCAGGAGCGGTTCGGCGCCGCGATCGACGGGCATCGCCTGCGGCCGCAGATCGTCGCGACCAAGCTCGCCAACCGCATCGTCAACCGGCTGGGGCTGCTCCACCCGTTCGAACTGGGCGAGGAGGAGGGGACGTCGATGGCGGACGTGGCCGCCATGTTCGTCGTCGCCGAGCGGCTGTTCGGACTGGATGCGCTCTGGAAGGCGATCGAGGCGGCGCCGA
>DASVSW010000117.1:0-9250 GCA_036387895.1 Sphingomonas sp. | reverse complement strand
GCTTTACTGCATCTACGTCGCCGTGGGTCAGAAGCGGTCGACCGTGGCGCAGATCGTGAAGACGCTCGAGGAGAACGGCGCGATGGAGTATTCCATCGTCGTCGCCGCCACCGCCTCCGAGCCCGCGCCTCTCCAGTTCCTCGCGCCCTACACCGGTTGCGCGATGGGCGAGTATTTCCGCGACAACGGCATGCACGCCGTCATCGTCTACGATGACCTGTCGAAGCAGGCCGTAGCGTACCGCCAGATGTCGCTGCTGCTCCGCCGCCCGCCGGGCCGCGAGGCCTATCCCGGCGACGTGTTCTACCTCCACTCGCGCCTCCTCGAGCGCGCGGCGAAGATGAACGCGGATAACGGCGGCGGGTCGCTGACGGCGCTGCCGATCATCGAGACGCAAGCCGGCGACGTGTCGGCCTATATCCCGACCAACGTCATCTCGATCACCGACGGCCAGATCTTCCTCGAAACCGACCTGTTCTTCGCGGGCATCCGGCCGGCGATCAACGTCGGGCTCTCCGTCTCCCGTGTGGGTTCCGCGGCGCAGACCAAGGCGATGAAGAAGGTGTCGGGCTCGATCAAGCTCGAGCTGGCGCAGTATCGCGAGATGGCGGCCTTCGCGCAGTTCGGCTCGGACCTCGACGCGTCGACGCAGCGCCTGCTCAACCGCGGCGCGCGGCTGACGGAGCTGTTGAAGCAGGCGCAGTTCAACCCGATGCCCTTCGAGGAGCAGACGGTGTCGATCTTCGCCGGAACGCAGGGCTATCTCGACAACGTGCCGGTGCCGCAGGTCGTCCGCTACGAAGCCGCCATGCTCTCCGACATGCGCGCGAATCATCCGGACGTGCTGGCCGACATCCGCACCACCCGCGACCTCGGCGACATGACCAAGGAGCGGCTGAAGGCCGCCCTCGACCAGTTCGCGAAGACCTTCGCCTGATCGGGCTCCCGCGAAGGCGGGAGCCCAGACCGGGTCCCCGCCGTCGCGGGGGCACAAAGGAAAGTAGATGGCCAGCCTCAAGGCGCTCAAGCTCCGCATCGGCTCCGTGAAGTCGACGCAGAAGATCACCAAGGCGATGAAGATGGTCGCCGCCGCCAAGCTGCGCCGCGCGCAGGAAGCGGCGCAGTCGGGCCGTCCCTATGCCGAGCGGCTGGAAGGCGTGATGGCCAGTCTAGCGGGCCGCGTCGGCGCGTCCTCGACCGCGCCGCGGCTGCTCACGGGCACCGGCCGCGACCAGGTGCACCTGATAGTCGTCGCGACCTCCGAGCGCGGGCTGGCCGGCGCGTTCAACACCAACATCGTCCGCGCCGCCCGCCGCAAGGCGGAGGAGCTGATGGCGGCGGGCAAGACCGTCCGCTTCTACACTGCCGGACGAAAAGGCCGTGTCCTTAAGCGCTTCTACCCGAATGCTCAGATCGCGGATTATGACCTGAGCGGGGTCAAGACCGTCGCCTTCGCCGACGCGCAAGCCATCGCCCGCGACCTGATCGGCCGGTTCGAGGCGGGCGAGTTCGACATCGCGCACCTGTTCTTCTCGAAGTTCGTCAGCGCCTTGGTCCAGGAGCCGACCGGCATCCAGATCATGCCCGTCCCGCTCGCGTCCGTGACGGCCGCCTCGGGCCGCGGCCCCGCGCCGGCTGCCGACGCGGTTGTCGAGTACGAGCCGTCGGAGGAGGCGATCCTCGCCGAGCTCCTGCCGCGCAACATCGCCGTCCAGCTCTTCCGCGCTCTCCAGGAGAACGCCGCGTCCGAGCAGGGGTCACGCATGAACGCGATGGACAACGCGACCCGCAACGCCGGCGACATGATCAACCGCCTGTCGATCCAGTACAACCGCACCCGTCAGGCCGCGATCACCACCGAGCTGGTCGAGATCATCTCGGGCGCGGAAGCGCTCTGATCCCATGCGGGCGGTCGCCATCCTCTCCTGCGCGGCGCTCGCGGCCTGCGGCTCGAACGAGCCGTCGGCGCCGACGGTCGCCGAGAAGGAGGCCGCCCAGATCGCGGCGGTGAAGACGCTGTCCGGCTGGGACCGCGTTTTCGCCTCGCCGCTGGAGACGGTGGGCCAGATCAACCAGGCCGGCTTCGGACTGCCCGACTACGCCTCCTCGCGCTCGGGCGGCGCCTATCTGGCGCAGGGCGTCGACCGCCTGATGTCGCGCTCGGCCGCGCCCAGCCCTAACATGGGGTCGGCCAGCGTGTCCGGCTCCGCGCCCGACCGCCTGGACCAGATCAGCTTCGTGCTGAAGCTGAACGACGCCGAGGACGCCGCCACCGCCCGCGACCGGTTCGCGTCGGTCGTCGGCGACTTCTTCCGGAACGCCAAGCTTTCCGGCGGCGATCCCGTCCTCGCCGCCGTCCGCGCGGGCCGCTCCGCCCGGCCGAACGTGTCCGGCCTCAAGGCGAACGTTACCGCCACCGCCAACCGCATCGACGTGACATTCCTCCGGCCCGCGGCTAGCGCGGCTCCGGCTAACTCGTAAAGGCAAGACAATGGCTACCCTCGCCGCAGACGTCCGCCCGCAGACGGGCACCAACAACGTAGGCCGCATCGCGCAGGTCATCGGCGCGGTGGTCGACGTGCATTTCGACCAGAACCTCCCGGCGATCCTGTCGGCGCTGGAGACCGACAACAACGGCAACCGCCTCGTGCTCGAGGTCGCGCAGCATCTGGGCGAGAACACCGTCCGCACGATCGCGATGGACGCGACCGAGGGCCTGACCCGCGGCCAGACCGTGCGCGACACCGGCAGCCAGATCTCGGTGCCCGTCGGCCCCGCGACGCTGGGGCGCATCATGAACGTTGTCGGCGAGCCGATCGACGAGCGCGGCCCGGTCCAGACTGACCTGCGCCAGCCGATCCACGCGTCCGCGCCGCTCTTCGTCGACCAGTCGACCGAGAGCGCGATCCTGGTCACGGGCATCAAGGTCATCGACCTGCTGGCGCCCTACGCCAAAGGCGGCAAGATCGGCCTGTTCGGCGGCGCCGGCGTCGGCAAGACGGTGCTGATCCAGGAGCTGATCAACAATATCGCCAAGGGTCACGGCGGCACGTCGGTGTTCGCGGGCGTCGGCGAGCGCACGCGCGAGGGCAACGACCTCTACCACGAGTTCCTCGACGCGGGCGTGATCGCGAAGAACGAGGCGGGCGAGCCCATCTCGGAGGGGTCGAAGGTCGCGCTGGTGTTCGGCCAGATGAACGAGCCGCCGGGCGCGCGCGCGCGCGTCGCGCTCTCGGGCCTGACGATCGCCGAATATTTCCGTGATCAGGAGGGCCAGGACGTGCTCTTCTTCGTCGACAACATCTTCCGCTTCACCCAGGCGGGCGCCGAGGTGTCGGCGCTGCTCGGCCGCATCCCGTCGGCGGTGGGCTACCAGCCGACGCTGTCGACCGACATGGGCGCGCTGCAGGAGCGCATCACATCGACTAACAAGGGCTCGATCACCTCGGTGCAGGCCGTGTACGTGCCCGCCGACGATTTGACCGATCCGGCGCCGGCGACGTCGTTCGCGCACTTGGACGCGACCACCGTGCTCAGCCGCGCGATCTCGGAGCTGGGCATCTACCCGGCCGTCGACCCGCTCGACTCGACCAGCCGCGTGCTGGAGCCGCGCACGGTGGGCCAGGAGCATTACGAAACGGCGCGCGCCGTCCAGTCGCTGCTCCAGCGCTACAAGTCGCTCCAGGACATCATCGCGATCCTGGGCATGGACGAGCTGTCGGAAGAGGATAAGCTGACGGTCACCCGCGCGCGGAAGATCCAGCGCTTCCTGTCGCAGCCCTTCCACGTCGCCGAGGTCTTCACGGGCATCCCGGGCAAGTTCGTCCAGCTGGAGGACACGATCCGCTCGTTCAAGGCGGTCGTCGACGGCCAGTACGACCACCTGCCCGAGAGCGCCTTCTACATGGTCGGCGGCATCGACGAGGCGGTCGCTAAGGCCGAGAAGCTAGCGCAGCAGGCGTAAAAGGCGGCAGCCCCTCCCTTCCGGGGAGGGGTTGGGACGGGTGCGACCGCGGTCTCGTGGTCGCCCGGCGCGAAGCGCCGGCCGGGCGTCGAGCCCGCCCGCCGCTCACCCACCCCCTTTCCCTCCCTTGAACGGGAGGGGGGAGAGAAGAAATGCTCCACTTCGAACTCGTCACCCCCGAGAAGCTGATCCGGTCGGAGGAGGTCCACATGGTCGTGGTGCCCGGCACCGACGGCGACTTCGGCGTGCTGGAGGGTCATGCGCCCTTCATGTCCACGATCCGCGACGGCGCGCTGTCGGTTTACCGCGCCCCCAACGCGCAGCCGGAGACGGTGGCGATCTCCGGCGGCTTCGCCGAGGTGAACGCCCGCGGGTTGACGGTGCTGGCCGAGCGGGTCGACTGACCTCGTCCCTCTCCAATCGGGAGAGGGAGGGAGCCGCTGAAGGCGGCGGAAGGGTGAGGGTGACTAGCCGGGATCCGTGTGCGTCACCCTCACCCCGCGCTGCTCCGCAGCTTGCCCCTCTCCCGAAGGGAGAGGGGGATCAGAGGAAGCTGTACGGGTCGACGTCCACCGTCACCCGCACCTTGGCCGGCCATACCAGGTTGCCGAGCCACTCGCGGATGACGTCCTGCACGTCGAGCGCGCGCCGGGCGTGGACCAGCAGCCGGTAACGGTGCCGCCCGCGCAGCATCGCCAACGGCGCCGGCGCGGGGCCGTAGACGTGCATGCCCTCCTCGTGCGGCGCGGAACGGCCGATCAGGCCCGCGGTCTCATGCGCGGCCGCCTGCTCCTCCGACGAGACGATGATCGCGGCGTAGCGGCCGAAGGGCGGCGCGCCGGCTTCCCGCCTGCTCTCCGTTTCCGCCTCGTAAAAGGCGTCGGCGTCGCCCGTCACCAGCGCCTGCATGACGCCCGCCTTGGGGCTGTGCGTCTGGATGTAGACCTGGCCGGGCTTGGCGCCGCGACCGGCGCGGCCCGATACCTGGCGGATCTGCTGGAAGGTGCGCTCGGCGGCGCGCAGGTCGCCGCCCTCCAGCCCTAGATCGGCGTCGACCACGCCGACCAGCGTCAGGTTGGGGAAGTGGTAGCCTTTGGTCACGAGCTGCGTGCCGACGACGATGTCGATGTCGCCCGCCTCCATCCGCCCGACGAACTCCGCGGCCTTCGCGGGCGACCAGATCGTGTCGGAGGTGACGATCGCCACCTTCGCCTCCGGCCAGCGCGCCGCGACCTCGTCGGCGATCCGCTCGACGCCGGGGCCGCAGGGGACGAGCATGTCCTCCGCCTGGCATTCGGGGCAGACGCGCGGCACCGGCTCGATATGGCCGCAATGGTGGCAGGCGAGGCGGCGGGTCAGCCGATGCTCGACCATCCAGGCTGTGCAGTTCGGGCACTGGAACCGGTGGCCGCAGGCGCGGCACAGCGTGAGCGGGGCATAGCCGCGGCGGTTGAGGAAAAGAAGCGACTGCTCGCGCTTCTCCAGCCGGTCGTCGAGCGCCTGGACGAGCCGGGGGGCGAGCCAACGGCCGCGCTCCGGCGGCTCGGCGAGGAGGTCGATCGCCTCGATGTCGGGCATCTCCGCGCCGCCGAAGCGGGCCGGGAGCTGGACCTCGCGGTAGCGACCGAGCACGACCTGCTGGCGCGTTTCGATCGCGGGGGTGGCCGACGCCAGGATGACGGGACAGCCCTCGAAGCGGCCGCGCATCACGGCGACGTCGCGGGCATGATAGTGGACGCCGTCCTCCTGCTTGAAGCTGGTCTCGTGCGCCTCGTCGACGACGATGAGGCCGAGGTCCGCATAGGGCAGGAACAGCGCCGAGCGCGCGCCGACGACGACACGCGCCTCGCCGCTGGCGATGGCGCGCCACGCGCGCCGGCGCTGCGTCGAGCGGAGGCCCGAGTGCCAGGCGACGGGCTCGCAGCCGAACCGGTCGAGGAACCGCTTCAGGAACGGCTCGGTCAGCGCGATCTCGGGCAGAAGCACCAGCGTCTGCTTTTCCGATCGGACGGCTTCGGCGACGGCTTCGAAATAGACCTCCGTCTTGCCGGAGCCGGTGACGCCGTCGAGCAGGGTCGGCTCGAACCTGCCCGCGGCGACGCCCGCGACGAGCGTGTCCGCGGCGGCGCGCTGTTCGCCGGACAGCTCGGGCGGGGCGTGGTCGGGATCGGGGACGGGGTAGGGGCTGTCGACATCGACCTCGACGGCCTCGATCGCGCCCGACTTGACGAGGCCCCGGATCACCGCGTCCGACACGTCGGCGATGGCGGCGAGCTCGCGGATCAGGCCCTGGCGGTCGCCGATCCGGTCGAGCGCCTGTTGCCGCTGGGGGGTCAGGCGGGCCGGCGCGTTCCCGGTCGCGCGGTACTCGACCGCCATGCGCGCGCCCTCCAGCGCCGAGGTGGAGGCGAGCGTCATGCGCATGACGGAGGCGGGCGGGGCGAGGTAGTAATCGCTCGTCCACTCGATCAGGCGACGCAGCGGCTCGCCGACCGGCGGCACGTCGGCGACCGCCAGGATGTTGCGCAGGCGGTTGTCGCCGACCTCGTTCTCCGACGGCAGCCGGTCGGGTTCCCAGACGACGCCGAGCAGCTGGCGCGGCCCGAGCGGAGCGACGACGATCGAGCCCGGCTCGACGGCGAGCCCATGCGGCACGCGGTAGTCGAGCGGGCCGAGGGCCGAGTTCATGACGAGGACGCGGACGCGCGACATGACGGCGCATATGGGACGTAAACGGCCCCAGGTGAACCGTTTTCGTTATGTTCCTGTGTAGTTTTCGCGTCGCGGCGAATGCGCGAATCACGGGATGTCAGCGGCTTAGGCCGCCGAATATCACCAACATCGCGCATATGGCGAAACGTCGTGCAGCGGTTCACGATGAGAAAGAGCGGACGACAGCCTGACGGCGCGCCGGCGTGTAGGACAGCGGAATCGACAAGCGATCGAGGTCGCGCCAGTAAAGGCCGCGATGACCGACCTGCCCGCCCTGTTCGCCGCGCACCTGCTCCGCGACCGGCGGCGGTCGATCCACACCGTCCGCGCGTATCAGGCGACCGCCGAACGGTTGCTCCTGTTCCTTCAAGCGCACTGGGCCGGGCCGGTCCGGCGCGAGCGGCTGGGCGAGGCCACGACCGCCGATCTGCGCGCCTTCCTGGCGTATCGGCGGGCGGAGGGGCTACGCAACGCGTCCGCCGCGCGCGAGCTGTCGGCGGTGCGCGGGTTCCTGAGCTGGGCGGGCGAGGGCGTCCCCGGCCCGCGGATCAGGGGACCGCGCGTCAAGGCGGGCGTGCCGCGTCCGGTGGCGCCGCACGAGGCTGTGGCGCTGGCGGAGGAGGTCGCGGAGGACGCGCGGGAGCCGTGGATGGCTTTACGCGACTGGGCGGTGCTGATGCTGCTGTACGGCGCCGGATTGCGCATCGGCGAGGCGCTGGCGCTGACGGGCACGGTCCTGCCGCTGGGACCGACGCTCCGGGTCACGGGCAAGCGCGACAAGACGCGGATCGTCCCGCTGCTGCCGCAGGTGTGCGACGCGATCGAGGCCTATGCGGCGTCATGCCCATGGTCGCCGGCCAAAGACGCGCCGCTGTTCCGGGGCGCGCGCGGCGGACCGCTGTCGCCGGGGACGATCAGGCTGGGCGTCCGCCGGGCGCGGGCGAAGCTGGGGCTGGGGGAGCGGACGACGCCGCATGCGCTGCGGCACAGCTTCGCGACGCATCTGCTGGGGCGGGGCGCGGATCTCCGCGCGTTGCAGGAGCTGTTGGGGCATGCGAGCCTGAGCTCTACGCAGGTCTATACGGCGGTGGACGCGGCGCGGCTGATAGACGTGTACCGGCACGCGCACCCGCGGGCGTGATTAGGTACGTCGATCGCCGCACCATTGAGCCACCCCCGCGCAGGCGGGGGTCCATAGACTCTGGACGGCGGAGTCTATGGACCCCCGCCTGCGCGGGGGTGACAAGCTAGGGCAGGTGCCGAAGTCACTCGTTCACCCGCGCGCGCTGTGCGGTTTCCAGGTGATGACCCGGTACGCGTACACCGCCACGATCAGCACCGTCGTCGCCACCGCGACCGGGCCGACATAGCGGTCGAGCTCCTGGAAGCGGGTGCCGAGGATGATCCCCGCCTGCGCCAACACGTAATTCCAGATCACCGAGCCTGCGAAGGTCCAGGCGAAGAACTTCGCCCGCGGCATCGCCGCCATGCCGGCGGGGAGCGACACCATGGTGCGGAAGGCGGGGAGGAAGCGGAACACGAACACGACCCAGTGCCCCCGACGGCGGAAGAACTGGACGATGCGCTGCACGTCCTTCCAGTCGAGCGTCAGCCAGCGGCCGTGCCGGTCGATGAACGGCTTCAGCCCGCGATAGCCGAAGGTCCGCCCGACCCAGTACCAGAAGTAATTGCCCAGCGTGGTGCCGAGGCTGCCGATCAGCACCAGCGGCCACAGATCCATGTGCCCGCGCGCGACGGCCATGCCGCCGAGGCCCATGATGACCTCCGACGGGATGGGCGGCACGACGTTCTCCGCGGCCATCAGCAGGAAGATGCCGAAATAGCCGCCCCAGGCGATCGCGCGGATGATGAGGTCGGTCACGAGCGTGTCAGCGCGGGGAGGGCGGGGAGGGTTCCCGGACGGTCGGGGCAGGGGCGGATGTCCGCCGTGAGTGGAGAGCAGCCCTCGACACTACAATATGGATCAGCGCTGAGCCATAAGGGTGATGAACCGCGATGTTGAGAGAGCCGACGCATGACGGGCATTGTCGATTTCGCGGACGGTAGTGCTTTTCAAGTGTCCAATATGGGCTTGGGCGGCGCGCTTGAAGCTATCGGTGAAGCCATCGCTGACACAGACGCTCGCCTGTCTCGATGGCTTTGCGATCTGGCGAAACGTAATGGCGTAATGGACCTCGATCTGCGCGGCTTGGACGATGCTAGCCGGGCAACCTTTTGGCTGGGCGTTGATCGTGCCGACGAGCGCTATCGAGATTGAGATCAAGAGGCTGTTTTCAGCCACGAAGTAGCGGTGGTGCGCCGGTTCCACGCAAAGCGCGACTGTCGTGAGGCGATCATCTCCGAGCAGGTTCCGCCAGTCGATCTCGACGAGCTGTGGTTCGACGACTCAGGTCAAGGAGCGTCAGCTTAGACTTTCCGATGTAAGTCGAGTTCTACCCCTCTCCCGCTTTCGCGGGAGAGGGAAAGACGCGCTTCAGCGCGGCGAGGGTGAGGGCCCGTACAATGGGATGCGCCCTGTTCGGACCCTCACCCTGGCTCGCAAGCGAGCCTGTC
>DASVSW010000116.1:0-4825 GCA_036387895.1 Sphingomonas sp. | reverse complement strand
TTGAGAGGCGACGCGCCGTTCGACAACTCCTTCTCCCCGATCACCCCATGCCGCATCGCCGCCGTGCCGAGGTCGTCGGGGCACAGGTCCCATCCGTCGAAGACGATGTCGCGATACGCCTTGATCCTGGGAACTTGCCGGTCAGCGAGCGGCAATCCCTGGAGCGAATTTGACCCGGCGCGGATCATCTCGATCCCGGCCGCCGCCGTCGTGGCGACCGCGCCGCCCATCCCGATGACGGCCACGCCCAAACGTTCAGACATCGTCGAACCCCTTTTCGTTGCGACGCCCGTTGGAACAGGCGGACGGCGATCCCGGTTTCTCCCGAGCGACGGCCCGGCCCCGGATTCTTGCGCTTCGGTGCTTCAGGTTAATCCCGCGACGGCTCGCTCGCGATCCAGGTCACGCGGCCATCGCCGTGGCCTGCGGCAGCCAGTCGGTCTGGACGGTCGCGTAGCGGTCGACGAAGCCGGTGAACGCGACCAGCTCGGCCTCGTCGACGATGCGGACGCGGCGCCCGTTGCGCTCGATCATGCCGCGACGCTCCATCTCGCCCAGCGTACGGTTCACATGGACCTTGGTCAGGCCGACGGCGTCGCCGATGTCCTTCTGCGTCAGGGGCAGGTCGAAGCTCTCGATCACGCCGCCGGCCGTGACGCGCAGTCGGGCGAGGATGTCGAGCAACAGCGTGGCGAGACGCTCGATCGCGTCCGTCCGGCCGATCGACGCGAGCCGATCGCTCATCGCGACGTTCTCGGCGGCCGCCATCGCGTAGAGCAGCGCCGCGAGCCGCGGCTGAGCTCGGAAGATGCGGCCCAAATTAACCTTCGCCAACTCGGACACGATGCAGTCGCTCACCGCCGTGATCGTGTTCGCGGCCTGGTTCCAGGCGATGGACGAGGTTCCGATCAAGTCGCCGGGATAGTGGAACCGGAGGATCTGCCGCCCGCCCGACTTCAGGTTCAACGAGGAGTGGAGCCAGCCCTGCTGCACGACGAAGAGCGAGTCGACCGCCCCGCCCTCCTCCATGACGACGGACCCCGCGGGCACGCGAAGCTCGCGGCGCTCCGCCCAGTCGAGCGCGTCGCGCTCGTCCTCGTTGAGCTGCAGATACCGCTCAAGCCGCGCAGTCAGGGCGCTTCGACGCATGACGCCTCTCTCCTCAAACGGCGCGGGCCGGCCCGTGACGACCGGTTCGTGCCGAGGGTGGAACGACCGAGGGCCCAGACGGTTGCATCCGATACGAAGCCTCTTGTTAGTTTACGGGCGCCGACCCGGTAACGTGGGACGGCGCGACCCGCCTGTTAAATGGCGCAGCTACGACGCCAGGCAACCGAACGGATGCGTTCCGATCAAAAAACATGCTCGCGACACCCCGACCTCGTCGCCCGGCGGTGGTCCGCGGGCGAGCCTGGGCCGGGGCCGGGTTGCCCAGCCGCCGGTTCGTCGGCAATGTGTCCGGCGCATGACATCTCCGCACCGGGGCGACGGCTCCTCGCGTCTTCTCCGGTGCTCCAGGCCGGCCCGACCCGTTGCCATCGCCGGGAACGCGTGGCACCGCTCCGCGCCCGCGCGGCGTCCCGCCGCGTCCTACCCGGCCTCCCCATCGAAGGACTACTCAGGCTGATGACAGGTATCCGCGTCGCCGTCGTGGGCATCGGCAACTGCGCGAGCTCGCTCGTGCAGGGGCTCGAGCATTACCGCGAGGGCTCGAACGACCAGACGGGGCTGATGCACTGGGACATGGGCGGTTACCGTCCGTCGGACATCGCGGTGGTGGCCGCTTGGGACATCGACCGCCGCAAGGTCGGGCTCGACGTGGCGGAGGCGATCTTCGCCAAGCCCAACTGCACCGCCGTCTTCTGCCCCGGGGTGAAGGCGACGGGCGCGGTCGTCCGCATGGGCAAGGTGTTGGACGGGTTCGCCGAGCACATGGCCGACTTCCCGGAAGAGCGCACCTTCGTCCTCGCCAACGATCCGGAACCGAGCAAGGACGAGGTCGTGGCCGAGCTGCGCCGGGTCCGCGCCGACGTGTTGATGAACTATTTGCCCGTGGGCAGCCAGGCGGCGACCGAGTTCTACGCGGAATGCGCGATCGAAGCGGGGGTCGCGTTCGTCAACAACATCCCCGTGTTCATCGCCTCCGACCCTGAATGGGCGGCGCGGTTCAACGAGGCCGGCGTGCCCCTGATCGGCGACGACATCAAGGCGCAGCTGGGGGCGACGATCGTCCACCGGGTCCTGACCGACCTGTTCGCCAAGCGCGGCGTCAAGCTGGACCGGACGTACCAGCTGAACACCGGCGGCAATACCGACTTCCTCAACATGTCGAACCGGAAGCGCCTGGCGTCCAAGAAGGTGAGCAAGACGGAGGCCGTCCAGTCGGTCGCGGCGACGCGGCTCGCCGACGAGAACATCCATATCGGCCCCAGCGACTACGTAGCCTGGCAAAACGACAACAAGGTCTGCTTCCTGCGGATGGAGGGGCAGCTGTTCGGCGGCGTGCCGATGAACCTGGAGTTGCGCCTGTCGGTCGAGGACAGCCCCAATTCGGCGGGCGTCGCCATCGACATGATCCGGTGCGCCAAGCTGGCGCGCGACCGCGGGCTGAAAGGGCCGGTAGACGCGGCGTCCGCCTATTTCTGCAAGCACCCGCGAACCCAGATGACCGACGACCTCGCCCAAGCAGCCGTCGAGGAATTCATCAAGGCGGCCTGAGCGCATCGAGCGCGACAGTTCATCAAGCGTTCAATCGTCCGGCCTAGACCCGGCTCCCCATGCTCCGCCTCGCCCTTCCGGTCGCGCTGTCCGCGCTGGCCTCCGCCGCCTCGCCCGCGGCGGACCCGGTGGAGCTGGCGCAGCTGACGATCCGGCAGCGCATGATGATCAGGGTGCCGCGCATGGCCCCGCCGCCGCCGGCCCCGATCGTCAAGCCGGTCGAATGGCGCGAGCGGAAGGGTCCGCGCTGCATCCCCGCCACCGCGCTGGCGGGCGCCATCGTCCATCGCGAGCAGGAGATCGACCTCGTCATGCGCGGGGGCGGGCGGTACCGGGCGCAGATCGACGGCAAGGGCTGCCACGGGTTGAACTTCTACTCGCGCTTCTACGTCAAGCCGGCGGCCGACGGTATGGTCTGCGCGGACCGCGACGCGTTCCGCACCCGGTCGGGCGGCGCGTGCCCGATCGACGGGTTCAAGCGGCTGGAGCCCAAGCCTTAGCTTGACTTTCGGCCCTAACTCCGCAAGCCCCCCGATCCGCTCACGGCTCGCGCAACGTCGCGCCCGGGTCCGGAGCCTTGTCCGGACGTTTGCATGAATTTCGCCGATCTCGGCCTATCCGACGAACTGTTGAAGGCGGTCACCGACGCCGGCTACTCGGAGCCGACGCCGATCCAGGCCGCGGCCATCCCGTCCGTGCTGATGATGCGCGACCTGATCGGCGTGGCGCAGACCGGGACGGGCAAGACGGCGAGCTTCGTGCTGCCGATGATCGACATCCTGGCGCACGGCCGCAGCCGCGCGCGCATGCCGCGATCGCTGATCCTGGAGCCGACGCGCGAGCTCGCGGCGCAGGTCGCGGAGAATTTCGAGAAATACGGCGAAAACCACAAGCTCTCGATGGCGCTCCTGATCGGCGGCGTATCGATGGGCGACCAGGTCAAGGCGCTGGAGAAGGGCGTCGACGTCCTCATCGCGACGCCCGGCCGGCTGATGGACCTGTTCGAGCGCGGCAACATCCTGCTCACCGGATGCTCGCTCCTCGTCATCGACGAGGCGGACCGGATGCTCGACATGGGCTTCATCCCGCAGATCGAGGAGATCTGCACCAAGCTGCCCGTCAACCGGCAGACGCTGCTCTTCTCCGCGACCATGCCGGCGCCGATCAAGCGGCTGGCCGACCGGTTCCTGTCCAACCCCAAGACGATCGAGGTCGCGCGCCCCGCGTCGACCAACGTCAACATCAAGCAACTGGTCGTGCCGGTGGCGGGATCGTCCGCGGCCAAGCGCGAGACTCTGCGCGAGCTCTTGCGGCGCGAGGAGGTGACCAACGCGATCATCTTCGCCAACCGCAAGACGACGGTGCGCGAGCTCAACAAGTCGCTGAAGTCGTACGGCTTCCGATCGGGCGAGATCCATGGCGACATGGAGCAGCCGCAGCGGCTGGCCGAACTCGACCTGTTCAAGACGGGCGAGATCAACATCCTGGTCGCGTCCGACGTCGCGGCGCGCGGGTTGGACATCAAGGGCGTCAGCCACGTGTTCAACTTCGACGCGCCCTGGCACCCGGACGACTATGTGCACCGGATCGGCCGCACCGGCCGCGCGGGCGCGACGGGGACGGCTTACACGCTGGTGGCGCCCGACGACGCCGAGAACATCGAGAACATCGAAAAGCTGACCGGCCAGAAGATCGAGCGGATGGAGGTCGCCCCGGCCGCGGAGCCCACCCCGCGTCGCGAGCGCGGCGGCCGTTCGCGCGACGCGGCCGCGCCGGTCGAGACGCGCGCCCGGCCCGAGCCGGAGCAGCGGACCGCGCCCGAACGGCCGGCGGCGCAGGCCCAGGCGGAGCGTCCGCGACGCGAGGCCCGCGACGACCGGCCCCGCCGCGACGACCACGCGGAACGGAACGCACGGGGCCGCGGACGCGACCGCGACGAGGGACCGGACCAGGGCTGGAACGGTCCCGTCCCCGACTTCCTGCTCGTCCCGTTCAACGCCTGAACCGGTGATCGAACGCGTCGCGCCGATCCGGGTCGACAGCCCGTGCATCGGCCTGTGCCGCATCGACGAGCAGGGCCTGTGCGAAGGCTGCGCCCGGACGCTCG
>DASVSW010000115.1:0-2869 GCA_036387895.1 Sphingomonas sp. | reverse complement strand
AACGGCCCCAGGATCAGCTGCGCCCCGTCCGCCAGCGCGCGCCGCGCCGCCGCGGTCGCGCCCGTCGCGGTGTCGTAGTTCGTGATCCGCACCTGCTGGTTGTTGGTGTCGAGCAGCGCCAGCTGCGTCGCGTTGGCGATCGACTGGCCCACGCCCCGGTTCGCGCCCGACAACGGCACCAGCAACGCGACGCGGTGCCGCTGCGTGTCGCGGGGGATCTCCGAATCGAGGCGTGGCTGCTGCACCGCTTCCGGCCGCTGCACCGGCTGTTCGGCGGTCGGCCGTGGCGTCGGTCCGCGCGGCACGACGGTCTGACACGCGCCGAGCAGCAGCGCGCCCGCCACCGCGATCCAGCGCGCCGGACGAAGATGCGCGCGCCGCCGCGGTTGCGGCCCCATTGCGGCTTCCGCCATAGATGCTCCCATGAACCCTCTCGAGCCGGGCCTCTACATCGTCGCGACCCCGATCGGCAATCTCGGCGACCTGTCGCCGCGCGCCGCCGACGTGCTCTCGCGCGCCGACGTGGTCGCGGTCGAGGACAGCCGCGTCACCGGCAAGCTGTTGAACCATCTGGGCGTGAAGCGCCCGATGACGCCCTACCACGACCACAACGCCGAAGGGGTCCGCCCCGGCCTCGTCGCGCGCATGGGAACGCAAGCGGTGGCGCTGGTCTCGGACGCCGGCACCCCGCTCATCTCCGATCCCGGCTACAAGCTCGTCCGCGACGCGCGCGCGGCGGGGCGCCACGTCGTGACCGTGCCCGGCCCCTGCGCCGCGGTGGCCGCGTTGACGCTCGCCGGCCTGCCGACCGACCGGTTCTTCTATCTCGGCTTCCTGCCCGCCAAGGCCCAGGCGCGGGCGCAGGCGATCGCGGAGGTCGCGGCCGTGCGCGCCACGCTCGTCCTCTACGAATCGGGCCCGCGCTTGGGCCAGTGTCTTCAGGCGCTCGCCGACGGCCTCGGCCCGCGCGAGGCCGCCGTCGCGCGTGAGATCACCAAGCGCTTCGAGGAGGCGGTGACCGGAACGCTCCCCGAGCTCGCCGCCCGCTACGAGGACGCCCCGCCCAAGGGCGAGATCGTGATCGTCGTCGCGCCGCCCGGCGACCCCGCTCCCGCGACCGAGCTCGACGCCGACGAGGCGCTCCGCGAAGCCCTCACCCGCCTTCCCGCCTCCAAAGCCGCCGGCGAGGTCGCCAAAGCCCTCGGCCTCGACCGCCGCGCCCTCTACGCCCGCGCGATGGAGCTGAAGGCGTGAGGGCGCGGACCACGCCCGAGCGCCGCGCCGCCGAAGCCGCCGGCCGCCGGGGCGAGCGGCTGGCGGGCTGGTGGTTGCGCCTCAAGGGCTGGCGCATCCTCGACCGCCGCGTCCGCACGGCGTCGGGCGAGGTGGACCTCGTCGCCCGGCGCGGGAACCTCGTCGCCTTTGTCGAGGTGAAGGCCCGCAAGACGGCGGCCGAGCTGGACCACGCCATCGACGAGCGCCGCCTGTCCCGCGTCGCCGCGGCCGCCGAGCTGCTGATGGAGCGCTACGCCGGTCCCGGTGACGACATCCGCGTCGACGTGGTGCTGATCGCGCCCGGCTGCCGGCCCCGCCACGTCGAGAACGCGTGGATCGCGCAGTAGGCGAGAGCGCGGTCACACCGCGCCACGCCTACAAGCGCGGCCGGCCTTTGCACTAGCAAAGGGTCGACGACGCGGCTTCGCCGCGGCGTGGTCTGGGTGACCTCCTTCCGTTTCCGTTCGTGCTGAGCTTGTCGAAGCACCGTCGTTCTTCTAGCCGCCGACGACGAGCAGAACGGCCCTTCGACAAGCTCAGGGCGAACGGAGGTGAAGAATGCCCCTGACCGTCGCCGTCCAGATGGACCCGCTCGAAACGATCAACATCGCCGGCGACTCCACCTTCGCGCTGATGCTGTCCGCCCAGGCCCGCGGCCACCGCCTGTTCCACTACACCGCCGACCGCCTCAGCTATTCGGCCGGCCGCGTCTGGGCCAGGGCGCACCCCGTCGCCGTCGAGCCCGTGCAAGGATCGCACTTCCGCTTCGACGACCCCGTCAGCCTGGACCTGGGCGAGGAGGCCGACGTCGTCCTGATGCGCCAGGACCCGCCCTTCGACCTCGGCTACATCACCGCCACGCACCTGCTCGAGCGCATCGCACACCGTACGCTCGTCGTGAACGACCCGGCCAGCGTGCGCAACGCGCCCGAGAAGCTGTGGGTGCTCGACTACGCCCGCTTCATGCCGCCGACGCTCATCACCCGCGAACTCGACGAGGCGCGCGCCTTCCTCGCCGAGCATGGCGAGATCGTCGTCAAGCCGCTCCACGGCAACGGCGGCAAGGCGATCTTCCACGTCCGCGCCGGGGGCGAGAACCTGTCGGCGCTGATGGAGGTGTTCAACGTCCAGTACCGCGAGCCGCACATGGTCCAGGCCTTCCTCCCCTCCGTGGCGAAGGGCGACAAGCGCATCGTCCTCGTCGACGGCGAGGTCGCGGGCGCGATCAACCGCGTGCCGGGCCAGGGCGAGATCCGATCCAACCTCGCCGTCGGCGGCTCCGCCGAGAAGACCGCGCTGACGGACCGCGAGCGCGAGATCTGCGCGGCGCTGGCGCCGGAACTCAAGCGCCGGGGCCTCCTGTTCGTCGGCATCGACGTCATCGGCGGCGAGTGGCTGACGGAGATCAACGTCACCAGCCCCACCGGCATCGTCGCGATCGAGCGATTCGACGGGACGGACGTGGCCGGGATGATCTGGGACGCGATCGAGCGGAGGGTAGCCGAGCGCGCGAGCTGACTCGCCCTCTACCCTCTCCCGCTTTCGCGGGAGAGGGACAGGCTCGCTTGCGAGCCAGGGTGAGGGTCCGAACAGG
>DASVSW010000114.1:0-4236 GCA_036387895.1 Sphingomonas sp. | reverse complement strand
CCCCAACCCCCGCGCGGTGAGCCAGCCGCCGACGCCCGCGATGATGATCACGGACGCCGCCGCGCCGATCCGCCCGATGCGGAAGGTCGCGAGGATGACCGGGAGGATGGGCAGGAACAGGAGCGGCATCGTCGTCTGCGAGAAGACGAGGATCGTCGTCCCCGACACCAGCGCGAACAGCGCCCCCGCTTCCACCAGCCGCGCGCCCGACGCCGTGGCGGCCCAGCGCCGGAACGCGCCCGATGCGAAGAAGGTGAACACCGGCACCGCGGTCACGGCGCCGAGCCCGTGGCCGATCGACCAGCCGATCAGGTTCGTCCGGAAACCGGTGCCCGTCGCCCAGTGCACGATCGCGGCGCCGACGGGAGCGGTCAGCGCCGGGGCGGCTACACCCACCGCCAGCACCAGTCGCATCAGCCGATCGACCGAGTCGAGCGGACCTTGCGTCAACTTGAACCGGTCGACGAGCCAGGCGGCGATCACCGCCTCCGCCACATTGACCAGCGCCAACGGCGCCGCTGCGACGAGGCCGACGCCCACCGTCGCGGTGGCGACGAAGCTGGCGATGCCGCAGGCGACGAGGATAGCGGAACGATCGTTCGGCGGCGAGACGGTGAGGCCCGAGATCAGCACGGCGCCCGCGACCCAGAGCATCGCCACGCCGCCGCCGAAGCGGGTGGACGCGACGGCCGCGACCGCCGCGGCGAGATAGGCGATCCCGATGGTCGCCGCCCGCTTCGCTCCAGCCCGATCCGTCATCGGGAAGAGCTAGGGTCGGAGCGGTGAAGAAGCCGTCAACGACGGCGGACGACCCCGCGGCCGCCGGGGTCAATCCGCCTGGCGAGTCATCTCGTAGGACGCGCCATCGGCCCCGGTCACCAGGAGCCGGGCGCGCCACCCGCTCCCCGCCGAGCCGCCGAGCCGCGTGGTCAGCAGCACCACCGACTGGTCGGGCCGGAGCGTCGCGGACCCGCTCTGGACGCTCTTGTTGCCGCTCGACGGCCCGCTCACCACCTCGAGCGTGTAGCTGGCGGCGACCGCGACGGGCGAGCGGCCGACGACGCGCAGCTCGACGCCCGCGGCCGTGGTCTCCGCGACAAGCGAGATGGGCGCCGCGGCGGGCGCGTCCGCCCCCGGACCGGCGCCCATGCTGGCGGCCGCGGCGATGATCAGGGGAGCGACGGATCCGAAGTCGGCCATGGGAACGCTTCCTTACCTGAGGGCTTACCGGGGGGGCTGCTGCACGCCGGCGTTTTCGAGGAGCACCTGGATCAGCGCCGCCGACGCTTCGGGAAGCGAGCCCAGGGGATCGGCGCCCGCCGCGGCGTTCGCCTCGGCGTCGCGGCCGTTGGCCCCGGCCCGGTCGAGCGCGACGGACGCGAGCGCCTGCCCCTCGATGGCGTCCGGGTCGACCGCGGCGTCGGGCATGGTGCGGCCGAGGTTGGCGACGCGCGATCCGAGCCCCGCGTCGCGGAGCCGCTGGTCGACGAGGAGCCGTTGTTCGGGCGAGAAGGCGGGCGTGCGCGGCCGGGCGAACTCGGCGGAGCGCGTCTCGATCGGACGGTCGCAGACCGCCGGGCGGTTTGCGGGATCCGCGTCGGCGCACCGGTCATCGCCCTCGACGCGCGCCACGGCGCCCGTGCGGCCCTCGCTGGGGCGCGACAGGGATTCGGGCTCGCGCGCGGTACGGGGACCGCTCGTCAACTGAGCGCCCGACGTCGCGACGTCGCCGTCGGCCGTGAGTTGGGCGACGCCGCCCTCGCGCTCGGCGGCGGTGGACAGCTGCGCCACGGGTTGCGACGCGCTGGGCGCGATCTGGGAGGCGGACACCTGCTCCGACGCCGGGCCGGACTCGGCGTTCTGCTGCTCGACGCGGACGTCCGAGCGCTGCGCCGCCGCCGACGACGCCATGGCGGCCAAGAGGAGCGATGCGTCGCGAAACCTGTTCGTCACGGTCCTATCCGCCTTCCTGTCGCCCGGTCGATCCGCCAGAGCTACGTATATCACCTTCCGCCCGTTTGCGTAATCGACATCGGCTGGCTGGCGCCGTCCTGGACGATGTTGAGGTCGGACAGGCCGTTCCCCTGCTGCACCCAGGCGAGCCGCGCGCCGACGCCCGTCTGCGTCGCGGTCATCTTGTTGCCGTCGCCGTCCTGCGACAGCACGGCGCGGTTGTCCTCGCCGTCCTGGCGCAGGCTCATCTCGTTCGACGAGCCGGTCTGCGCCATGACCGCGCCGTTGTAGAGCGCGCCGACGGCGGTCTGAGTCGCGGACGCGACGTTGCCCCCGCCGCCCTGCGACAGGAACAACGTGTTCCGGCCCGGCCCGTCCTGGACCACGGTCGCGCGGTGGTCGTTGGCGTTCTGGGTGACGCTGGCGTAGGCGACGCCCGCGCCGCGCTGCTCGATTTCGGCCCTGTTCGCGTCGCCGCGCTGGACGAGGTCGGTCCGCGCGGTCGGGGCGGACTGGCGCACGGTGGCGACGTTGCCGGACCCGATCTGGGAGATGAAGACGCCGCGGCCGGTGAAGCCGGGCGCGTCGATGTCGATCGGGCCGGGCGCGCCGGCGTTCCCCTGCGCGCCGTCGTTGCCGTTGTTGCCGTTGCAGGGATTGCCGTTCCCCTTGGCGCACGGGTTCCCGGGCGGAGTCTTGTCGTTCTTGGCCAGCGCGGGCGACGCCAGCGCCAGCGGAAACGCGGCGAGAAGGGCGAAGATGGTGCGCATGGCGGAACCTCTTGGAACGAGAAAGCGGCCGGCGCTCGTGGGAGCGCCGGCCGATGGTCATCAGTTCGCCGGAGCCGAACCCTGGGTGACAGTGGCGCTTTGGCCGCTGCCGCTCTGGTCGATGTTCGACGTGTTGCCGTTCGAGTATTGGAACACCGTCGCGGAGCTGCTGGTCGCGTCCTGGAGGATGTTCGACGAGTTGGACCCGCCGTTCTGAGTGACGTCGGCGGAGTTCCCTTGTCCCAGCTGGGCGATGTCCGATAGGTTGCCGCTGCCGCTCTGAGTGACCACCGAACCCTGATCGACCCCGCGCTGCTGGGTGTACGCCGAGTTGCCGTTGCCGTTCTGCGTGATTGAGGCGTTGTGCAGGCGGCCGTTGTCGGCCCCCTGGTCGATCGTCGCGCCGTTGGCGAATTCGCCGAGCGGGGTCATGCCCGCGCCGACATTGCCGTTACCGATCTGCTCGATGAACGCCATCTGGTCCTCGCCGCGCTGCACCGTATTCGCGGTGTTGCCGTCGCCCGACTGGATGGTCGTCGCCGTCTGGCGCTCGCCTCGGCCCGTGTCGGATAGCCCGGCCAGCCCGCCGAAGCGGTCACGGCCCTGATCGACGATCGCCTTGTTGTCGTTACCGGACTGGTTGACGGTGGCGTCCTGATCGATCCCGCGCTGGAACACGGTGGCCTGGTTGCGATCGCCAAGGCCCTGGGTGATGCGGGCGTCGTGATTGCGCCCGGCGTCACCGCCCTGGTCGATCTTCGCCTTGTTGGCGTCGCCGGTCTGCGTCACTTCCGCGTTCTCGTTGAAGCCGAGCTGGTCGATCTCGACCTCGTTGCGGTCGCCCGACTGGATCACGTCGGCCGTGTGGTCCGAGCTGAAGTTGCCGCCCTGGGCGATGTCGGAGACGTTGTCGTCGCCCGATTGCGAGACGAACGCGTCGTGCGTGCCGCCGCGCTGCCGGATGTCGGACTGGTTGCGGTCGCCCGACTGGAGCACGCCGCGGACGGTGGCGTCGCCGCCGTCGCCGATCTCGTTCAGCGCGCCGTTCTGGTCGATGCCCGAACGGTTGCCCTGCCCGCTTTGCTCGATGTTAGCGGCATTCACGCCGCCGCCCTGGATGACGACCGAGTCGTTCGATCCGTTCGACTGGAACACGAAGACCTGGTTGAGGCCGCCGCCCTGGCTCACCGACGAGTCGTTGTCGAGGCCGGTCTGGTCGACGTCGACGAGGCTCGCGGAACCGGTCTGGTTGATCGTCGAATCGAGATCGCTGCCGTCCTGGTCGACATCGGCGGTGTTCAGGCCGGAACCGCTCTGGGTCAGACCGCTGGCGTTGCGGTCGCCCGTCTGGTCGACCGTGGCGGTGTTGCCGTCGGACAGCTGAGACAGCGTGGACGTGCTGTCGCCGTTCTGCGTCACGGTGGCGCCGTTGGCGTCGTCGCTGCCGCTGGCGTCGTCCTGGGTGATGGTCGACGAGGCGCTGCTGCCCGACTGCGACACGGTCGCGGAGTTC
>DASVSW010000113.1:0-2254 GCA_036387895.1 Sphingomonas sp. | reverse complement strand
GACGACGCCACCCCCGCGCAGGCGGGGGTCCATATACTCCGCCGTCCAGAGGTTATGGACCCCCGCCTGCGCGGGGGTGGCTGGGAAGTGCAAGTCGGTCGCGGCACCGTGAGCCGCGAGGCCCGGGAACCCCCGCCCCCTCCCGCACGTCCCACCGGCTTGATCCAGGTGAGGCCCGCCGCATGACCGACCAACCGCCCATCGAGGATTACGGCGTCGTGGGCGACCTGCGCACCGCGGCGCTGGTCGGGTTGGACGGGTCGATCGACTTCCTGTGCTGGCCGCGCTTCGACGCGCCGACGGTGTTCGCGCGGCTGCTCGACATGGAGAAGGGCGGCTCCTTCCGCTTAGCGCCCGAGATGGGGCCGGGCGCGCGAGCCAAGCAGCTCTACCTTCCCGAGACCAACGTGCTCGTCACGCGCTTCCTGTCGGCCGACGGCGTCGCGGAGGTGACGGACGTGATGCCGATGACGGGCGATCACGGCCGCGTGGTCCGCATCGCGCACGCGGTGCGCGGGAAGATCGAGTTCGCGATGCGCTGCGCGCCGCGCTTCGACTACGCGCGCGCCCCGCATCGGACCGAGCTGCACGACGGCGCGGCGCTGTTCCGGCCCGAGAAGGGCGAGGCGATGCGCCTCATCGCCACCGCGCCGCTGGAGGTGGACGGCGTCGACGCGGTCGCCCGTTTCACGCTCAAGCCCGGCGAGAGCGCCACCTTCCTGCTCGAGGGCGATCACGGCGACGCCCTGCCCTGCGGGCTCGACGGCTATGGCGCGCGATGCTTCGGCGAGACGGTGGCCTATTGGCGCGGCTGGGCGCAGCAGTCGAAGTACAAGGGCCGTTGGCGCGAGATGGTGATGCGCTCGGCGCTGGCGCTGAAGCTGCTGACCAGCCGCGACACGGGCGCGATCGTCGCGGCGCCCACCTTCGGTCTGCCCGAAGCGATCGGGGGGCCGCGCAACTGGGACTACCGCTACACCTGGATCCGTGACGCAGGGTTCACGCTCTACGCTCTGATGCGGCTGGGCTATACGGGCGAGGCGACCGACTTCATGCGCTGGGTCCAGGCGCGCGTCGACGAAGGTCCGCGCGACGGGACGCTGCAGGTCATGTACGGCGTCGACGGGCGGATCGACCTGACCGAGTCCGAGCTGCCGCACCTGGCGGGCTATCGCGGGTCGAAGCCGGTGCGCATCGGCAACGGCGCCTACGACCAGCTCCAGCTCGACATCTACGGCGCGCTGATGGACGCGGTGTACCTCGCGAACAAATACGGCGAGCCGATCTCCTACGACGGCTGGGTCAACGTCTGCGCCACCGTCGACTGGGTGTGCGAGCATTGGGCCGACCCCGACGAGGGCATCTGGGAGTTCCGCGGCGGCCGGCGCGAGTTCCTCCACTCGCGCCTCATGTGCTGGGTCACGGTGGACCGTGCGATCCGGCTGGCGTCCAAGCGCTCGCTTCCCGCCCCCTTCCCGCGCTGGGTGGAGACGCGCAACGCGCTCCACCACGACATCTTCCACAATTTCTGGGACGAGGAGATGGGCGCCTTCGTCCAGTTCAAGGGCGCGAAGGCGCTTGACGCCGCGTGCCTCCTGATGCCGCTGGTCAAGTTCATCGGCCCGACCGACCCGCGCTGGCTCCGCACGCTGGACGCGGTCGGGCGCGAGCTGGCGGAGGACTCGCTGGTGCGCCGTTACCGCACCGACGCGGAGGCGAGCGCGCGGGTGGACGCGCTGGCGGGCGTGGAGGGTTCGTTCACCACCTGCTCCTTCTGGTACATCGAATGCCTGGCGCGCGCCGGGCGCCTGGACGAGGCGCAGCTGCTGTTCGAGAAGATGCTGGGCTACGCCAACCATCTGGGGCTCTACGCCGAGGAGCTGGGGCCGGCGGGCGAGCATCTGGGCAACTTCCCCCAGGCGCTGACGCATCTGGCGCTGATCAGCGCCGCCTTCGCGCTCGACCGCGAGCTCGACGGCGGGCGGCGCGGCGGGTGGGAGCGGTAGCCGCCATCGTCCGTTCGCCGTCACCCCGGACTTGATCCGGGGTCCATGCGCGTCCATCCGCCGGAGCGACGCGCTCGCGATCCGGTCATCCGGCCCGAGCGGACGCGCATGGATGCCGGCTCGAGGCCGGCATGACGGGATTTGAGCAGTTGAACGACCCCACCACCATCCGCCGCCTCTACGGCCGGCGCCAAGGCCACAAGCTACGCCAGGGCCAGGCCGCGCTCGTCGAGGAGCTGCTGCCGGAG
>DASVSW010000112.1:0-9796 GCA_036387895.1 Sphingomonas sp. | reverse complement strand
CCAGCAGGGCGCGCTCGACGAGCGGCTGCGCAAGGCCTCGGCCGACGCGCTGATCGACATCGGCTTCGACGGTTACGCCGTCGGCGGCCTCGCCGTCGGCGAAGGGCAGGAGGCGATGTTCGGCTGCCTCGACTTCGCCCCCGGCCAGCTGCCGGAGGACAAGCCCCGCTACTTGATGGGCGTCGGTAAGCCCGACGACATCGTCGGCGCCGTCGAACGCGGGATCGACATGTTCGACTGCGTCCTGCCTACCCGGTCGGGGCGGACGGGGCAGGCCTTCACCCGCGACGGGCCGATCAACATCCGGAACGTCCGGTTCGCCGAGGACCGGGGACCGCTCGATCCCGACTGCCGCTGCCCTGTCTGCCGGACCTGGAGCCGGGCCTATCTCCACCACCTCGTCCGATCCGGCGAGATCCTCGGCGCGATGCTGATGACCGAGCACAATATCGGCTTCTACGAAGCGCTCATGGCCGATCTCCGGGCGGCGATCGCCGAAGGACGATTGGAGGCCTTCGCAAACGCGTTCCGGGCGCGCTATGCCGGGCCCAAAGGAGAGACGAGGTGAGCGACGAACCCAACGAGATCCTGGCCGCAGCCAAGGCTGCCAAGGATCGGAGCGACGCCGTCAAGGACGCCGAGGGCAAGGAACGGAGCTGGCCCGTGGCCGCCTTCGGGGTGGGCGTCGGCGTCGGCATCGGCTCCGCCGCCATCGCCGGGGCGCTGCTCTTCGCCAACCGCTCCCGTTCGAAGAAGTAAGGATCTCGATGCGCCTCTTCCGTACCGCCCTGCTCCTCGGGGCGGCCCTGCTCCCCTGCCCCGTCCTGGCTCAGACGACGGCGGCGCCCGCCGCCGCGGTCGCGCCGATCCCGTACACCCAGCGGACGCTGGCGAACGGCCTGCGCGTCTTCGCCATCCGGGACACGGCCACGCCCAACGTCTCGGTGCAGGTCTGGTACGACGTCGGCTCGAAGGACGATCCCAAGGGCAAGTCCGGCTTCGCCCACATGTTCGAGCATCTGATGTTCAAGGCGACGCGGAACCTGGTGCCCGAACAGCTCGACCGGCTGACCGAGGACGTCGGCGGCTACAACAACGCGTCGACCGCTGACGACTACACCAACTATTACGAAGTGGTCCCGGCCAACCACCTCCAGCGCCTGCTCTTCGCCGAAGCGGATCGGATGGCGAGCCTGGTCGTCGAGCCGAAGAGCTTCGCCTCCGAGCGCGACGTGGTGAAGGAGGAGCTCCGTCAGCGCGTCCTCGCTTCTCCCTACGGCAAGCTATACGCCATCTACTATCCCCAGCTCAGCTACTCGGTGCATCCCTACGCCCGTCCGGGGATCGGCAGCCTGGAGGATCTGGAGGCGGCGTCGATCGACGACGTGCGCGCCTTCCACGCGACCTACTACCGGCCGGACAACGCCATCCTCGTCGTCTCCGGCAATTTCGACGCGGCCCAGCTCGACCGCTGGGTCGACCAGTATTTTGCTCCGATCGCCAAGCCGGACCGCCCGATCCCGCGCGTCACCGTCGTCGAGCCGCCCCGCCGTCAGGCGGTGACCCGGACCGTCTACGAACCGAACACGCCGTTGCCCGCCGTCCTGATCAGCTACCACGTCCCGCCCGACCGCGACGCGGACACGCCGGCGCTCACCGTGCTCAACGCAATCCTGTCGACCGGCGAGAGCTCGCGTCTCTACGAAAGCCTGGTCTACCGGGATCAGGTCGCCCAGTCGGCCGAAGCGTTCCTCGACAGCAAGCAATCGACCGGCAACCTCGTCGCCTTCGCGATCGTCGCCGACGGCAAGACCGCCGAGCAGGGCGAAGCGGCGCTGAAGCGCGAGATCGCGCGGCTGCGGACCGAACCCGTCACAGCCGCGGAGCTCGCCGAAGCCAAGAACGAGATACTGACGGCCGCCATCCGGGAACGCGAAACCGCCGAGGGCAAGGCGTCGGCCATCGCCAGTTCGACGATCATCGACGGCGACCCGGACGCGTCGCAGAAGCAGCTTGACGCGATCGCCGGGGTCACCCCGGCCGACATCCAGCGCGTCGCGGCCAAGTATCTGGGCGAGAACCAGTCCGCGACGATCCGTTACCTGCCGCTCGAGACCAAGCCGGCGACGACGCAGAGCGACCCGGTCCCGATCGCGGCGACGGTCCGGACCGCCGAGCTCGCTACGCCTCCCGGCATCCAGGTCGTGACGCCGGCGCCGGACGGTCTACGGGTGCGACCGCCGTCGCCCGCGGCTCCGGTCGCGACCGCGCTGCCTCAGCCGGTCGAAGCACGGCTGCCGAACGGGCTGCGGGTGGTGACCGTCGAACGGCGCGGCCTGCCGGTCATCACCGCCGCGCTCGTCGCCACCGGCGGCAGCGCCACGGATCCCGCCGGTCGCGCCGGCGCGGCGAGCCTCGCGGCGACGTTGATGACCAAGGGAACGAAGACGCGTTCGGCCACCGAGATCGCGCGCGCCGTCGAGTCGCTCGGCGGCTCGATCGGCAGCGGGGCCAGCCGCGACGGCGCGTCCGTCGAGGTGACCGTGAAGTCGGACCAGATCGATCCGGCCATGGCGATCCTGTCGGACGTCGTGGTCAACCCGACCTTCAAGCCCGACGAGCTGGAGCGCGCCCGTGCGCAGCAGGTCGACGCCGTCCAGGTCTCGCTGAAGGATCCCGGCCAGATGGCCGCGCTCGTCTCCGAACGCGTCGTGTTCGGCGCGTCATCCTACGGCTCGCCCGCGGAAGGCACGCCCGGATCGTTGAGGTCGATCACGCGCGAAGACCTGACGCGCTCCTACGCCGGAACCTGGTCACCCGCGAACGCCACCCTGCTGCTAGTCGGGGACATCACGCCGGCCGCGGCGCAGGCGCTCGCGACCAAACATCTGGGCGGCTGGCGCGGCGACGCGGCGCCACGAGCGCCCGAAGCGATCGCGATCGCTACGCCGCGCGTCGTTGTGGTGGACATGCCCGACGCCGGACAAGCGGGCGTGGTCGTCGCCCGGCCGGGCATCGCCAGGACCGACCAGCGATACTACCCGCTCGCCGTCGCCAACGCGACGCTTGGCACCGGTTTCTCTTCGCGGCTTAACCAGGAGATCCGGATCAAGCGCGGACTGGCCTATGGCGCCGGCAGCAGCGCCTCGGCGCGCCGCCAGGGCGGCATCGTCTCAGCGCGCACCCAGACCAAGAACGAGTCCGCGCCCGAGGTGGTCGACCTCATCGTCGAGGAGATGCGCAAGCTCGGCGCGACCAGCGCCCCTTCGACGGAGCTGGATACTCGCAAGGCGGTGCTGGTGGGCGGCTTCGGCCGGGCGGTCGAGACGACGAGCGGTTTAGCGGATCTCCTCGCCGACCATGTCGTGTTGTCGCTGCCCTTGTCCGAACTGTCCCGCTACCCGGGCTCCGTCCAAGGCGTCAGCCCCGAAGCCGTGCGGACCGCGGCAGCCCGGCTGCTCAATCCCACTGAGGCCAGCATCGTAGTCGTGGGCGACGCCAAGCGGTTCATCGACGTCCTGCGGCGCCGTTATCCGAAGCTCGAGCTGGTTCCCGCGTCCGCGCTGGATCTGGGCAGCCCGGCGCTGAAGTGAAGGAAGCTTCCTCCTGTGCCGCAGCGGGACGGGGCGGAATCCTTAGCAGACCGGTAGAGCTGAAGCTGGTACGTCGCCGATAGGATGATCACGGCCGCCTCCCGAACACGCACCCGACGATCCGCGGCGACCGCCATCCTGCTTCTGTTCGCCTGCGCGTCGAGCGGCCTGCTCGCGCTGCGGCAAGTTGAGGAGCAGGCTGCCTCTCCGAAACCGGAAAGGCTTACTATCGTCGCGGACAGGCTCGTAGGCCCGGCGGCGAGTCCCGCCGATGGCGCCTGGGCGGCTCCCGCGGCGGGCGTCACCGGTACCATCGCTCTGCCACCTCTACCCAGGATCGCGCGAGAGGCGGGCTTCCACTCCGCGTCGACGTTCGCGCTTCCCTTTCCCGGTGAGCTGGCGAGCCCGACCGACCGGGCACGTGCGCTCGAGTGCCTGACCGCCGCCATCCACTACGAAGCCGCGTCCGAGCCGGACGCCGGGCAGCGCGCGGTGGCGCAGGTGGTGCTCAACCGCGTGCGCCACCCGGCTTTTCCGGCGACAGTGTGCGGCGTGGTGTATCAAGGGTCGGAGCGCAGAGGCTGCCAGTTCTCGTTCGCATGCGACGGATCGCTTTCGCGCGTCCCGAGCAGAAGCGCTTGGGCGCGCGCCGCCGCGAACGCGGCGGCGGCTCTGGCGGGTAGTGTCTACGCTCCCGTCGGGCTGGCGACGCATTACCACACCTACGCCGTCCGGCCGGTCTGGAACCGCAGCCTCGTCATGACCGATGTGGTGGGCGCGCACTTCTTCCACCGCTGGAAGGGGTGGTGGGGGACGGCGGCCGCCTTTCGGCAGGGATACCACGGCGGAGAGCCGGTACCCGGCCCGCATGCGCCGGTGGTCCAACCGCTTCAGACGGCGATCGCCGCGGCGGTGATGGCGATGCCCGTCGAACAGCCATCAGAGCGGTCGGAGGCTCCTGCTGCCGTCGCCGGGCCGGGCGTGCCGCTCGCCGCCGCGCCCGCAGAGGATCGGCTGCCGCCAGCGTCCGAGATCCTCGACCGGTGGAAGGATTCAGGCAAGCCGCTCCGCTGACGGCAACCCTCCGCTTGTCCACGGCGTTCTCTTTATCCGAAGGAGAACGAACGTGGCCGAAAATCTGGACGACATCCAGCCGAAGATGGACAAGAGTACCGAGCCGCGGCTCGACGTGAGCAAGGAGCCGCAGACGATGTCGATGCAGCACCATGAAAAGGGTGACGCCCGGCTGGACCAGGCGTCGGAGGCCCCTGAAGGCGACGAAGAGACCGGCAACAAGACGTCGCTCCTCTGGAACGAGTGACGATTTGAGGCGAGACGCCTGGATCATACTCAACAGATGCCGGGCGATCTCCTACATAGGAAGCAAAAAGCTGCGCTCTCGGTCCGACGTCGGCTTCAATCCTTCAAGGCGGCCGGAACCTTGCCGCCGCTCTTCTCCAACTCGCACATCACGGCTTTGTGGAGCCAGATGTTCATCTCCGCCGAGCCGTTCTTCTCACCTGAGTAGCCCAGTTCGGTGGCGAGCTCGCGACGGTTGTCGAGACTGGAGTCGAGGTCGAGCAGCTTCATCAGATCGACGATGCTCGTCCGCCAGTTGAGGGCGGGGCCGCCTTTCCGGGCGGCGATCCCCTCCAGCACGGCTTCCACGTCGACCGGCTGGGCGGCCGGGGCCTGAACCGGGGCCGCCTGCGGCTGGGCTGGCCGCTGCATCTGAGGCATGGCCGACGGTTCGGCCCGGGTGGTCTGGGCCGGCGTGTTCGGCTGGGCGGTCTTGCCGTCGCCGAAGACGGAGCCGCCCAGGGGACCGCGGTCGCCGAAGATCGCGGTCTTGATCTTGCCGAAGATGCTCATGCCGTCGCGACTCCCCGGCCGATGGGCAGCGACTTGCCGGTCCGGCGGTCGAGGCCGATGGCGGTGCAGACGTCGAGCACGGTGACGGCGGCGACGAAGGCGATCGCGCCCCAAACCGTCCGGTTCTCCGGCGCGCGTTTCCGCGCGAAGTGGAGGGCGGTCAGGTCCATGGCGTCGCCGGCGACGCGGTTCCACACGCGCAGGCCATGGCCCTGGTCGGTGACGAGACCGACGCCGGCGATCGCCTCGCGCGCGCCGAACGTCCGGATCAGGCCCGCATGACCTTCGGACGATAGGGCCTTGGCGATCCGCTTGGGCGCCACGAGCTCGGCGGCGGCGAGGGCCAGGCTGAACCAGCCCAGCCCGTAGCTCGCCCGTTTCCAGATCAGGCCGCCATTGTCGCTCTGGTGAGCCGCCGGCGTGTCCGCCTTCGTGTCCGTCGTCATTTCGAGCCGTCCGTTTGGCTGAGACCCTGGCTGAACGTGCCGCGGTCCGCCGCGAAGCCGGTCGCCGGGCCGGTCGCCGGACGGAGGCTGTCGCGCATGCCTTCGGGAACGGGCGCGGTCGGGTCAGGCCGGAAGGCGTCGATCGCCCGATCCTGCCGGGCGGGATCACGATCGGCCATCAGGTCTGTCGGGACGTGCTCGGCCGTCTCGTTGCTGCGGTCCACGGTCAGTCCGGCCGTGTCGTTGACGCTCGACGCCGCGACGAACGGGGCGGGCTCATCGATCCGGTTGGGCTGTTCGCCGACGAAACGGGGGGCGTGGTTGTCCTTCACCTCGGGCGTCGCGCTCTCGGCGAGCGGCACGGGTTCGAGCCGGCCGGTATGGCCCGCGGCCTCCGCCTTCTTCTTCATCCCCTGCCCCATGGCACGGGCGACGCCCTTGAAGGCGAGATAGCCCAGCCCGAGCGCGCCCGCCGCGATCGCAGCCTGGCGATAGTCGAGCGAGACCTGGCGGTCCTTGGTGAGGTTGAGATGGAAAGGCGGCCGGCCCTGATCCCGCCGCTGCTCGGTCGTCCCGGTCTCGACGACGGTCAGTTCCGGCGAGCCGGATTTATAAGCGCCCGCCCCGGCTTTCTGATCGGTGTTCATACGCGTTACCCCTGAGGTGGCGGCCGGAGCGCGCCGTGAGGCGGCCCCGGCCGACCGGTCACATGGCGGTGTTGTACTGCTTCACCTGGTCGGCACCCTGACGGACCGACTGGGCCGCCTGTTCGAGGACCGAACGCGTCGAGGCGCCGAGGTTCGCGTCGGCCAGCGCCGTGTCGAACTTGTCGCGCAGATACTCCTCGCCGCGCTGCACCTCGGCGAGCACGGCGTTGTCGTCTTTACCGGTGATCGCCGACTTCATGTCGAGGAAAATCTGGTGCGCGCCGCCGAGCAGCGAGCCGGACGAGTTCGGGTCGCCGCCGAGCCGCGCGACCTCCGCCTGGAGCTTGGTCACGACCTGCTGACGCTCCTGCGCGCGCTCCTGGAACAGGGTGGCCAGGCGCTGGTTGCCGATGTCCTTGGCGCTTTCCTGGTACCCGGACACCGAGTCGTTCAGCGTCTTGATGAGCGAGTTCAACACGGTGATGTCGTTGCTCGTGTCGGACATGGGTGTTCCTCCTGCCACTGTGGATTCAGACCCTCGCAACGCGCGAGAGTCGGGAGGGATGCATGGCCGTTCCGAACATTATTTCGGCAGCAGGACGAACCGCCGCGAGCGCGCGGCGAAGCTGAACAAGTTTACGAAGTAGAGGCGTGGAAGCGGGTCGTCCGACCTCCGACTCACCATGAGAAAGAGCGGCCCCGACGCTAGTCGGGGCCGCTCCTGTAGGACAGCGCTTCCTCGCCGATCAGGCGAAGAGCAGATCGCCCGGCTGGAGGTCCGGCGCGTTCCGGAAGGTGATCACCTCCACCAGCTCGCCATCCTCCGAGGCGATCCGCCAAGTGGTCGCATCGATCTTGGTGAACTCCGCGCCATCGCCGTAGCCGATGAACTCGATCCGGTCGCCCGTCTCGAAGTCGACGACGACATCGCCGTTCGACTCGCCCGCCCAGAAGACGAAACGGTCGGCGCCCGCGCCACCCGTGAGCAGGTCCGCGCCGCGGCCGCCGTCGAGCACGTCGTCGAAGCCGGCATCCGGCTCCCATTCCCAGAACCAATAGTCGTTGTACTCGCTGTCCGGCAGCGCCGGGCCGTCGCCGCCGTACAGATGGTCGGACCCTGCTCCGCCGAGGAGCAGGTCCGCGCCCTCGCCGCCGATGAGCACGTCGCGGTTCTCAGGGTTGTCGTAACCGTAGAGGACGTCGTTCGCCGCCTCGCCGATCTGCCAGGTCTCGGCGTACAGCCGGACCTCGCGCTCCCGCACGACGGTCGAACCGGCGTTATCGGTCAGCGTCACCTGGAAGCTCTGGAACAGGTCGTCGGGGCTGGTCGCGCCGAACAGGTCGATCGGCGCTTCCCAGGTCACGAGGAGATAGTAGTCGCCGTCTTCGTCGATCACTTCCGCCTTGATCGTCCCCACGGCGCCTTCGCCGATCCAGGCGACCGTCGCGCTGTGGTCGTCCGTGTAGTCGTAGTCTTCGAAACCGTAGACGATGGTCTGGGACAGCACGCCGCCGGCCTCGATGACCGGCTCCTCGTAGTCGTAGTCGATCAGCACGGGATCGTTGCCGTCGCCCTGGATAGCGATCTCGAAGGTCTGGACCGTGACCGAGCCCTGGCCGTCGTCGATCCGGATCTGGAAGCTCTCGATCTTCTCCTCGCCTTCCTCCAGCGCCGCGAGTGCGTCCGACGCGATGTCGTAGCGGTAGCCGTAGCGCCCTTCCTCCGCGTCGAAGCCGGTGATGATCAGGGTGCCGAGATTGCCCGACGCGCCGCCCACGACCGTGAGGGTCGCCGCGCCGTAGTCGTTGTCCCAGTCGAGCACGTTGAGCAGGCCGGTCTTGCTGCTGACGCCGTCGGCCGGCGTCCAGTCATAGGTCGAGTCCTCATAGGCGAAGTCGAGCGTGTTCTGCAGGATCGCCGCGTCGTTGACGCCGACCACGGTGATGGTGAGCGTCGCGTCGTCGGAGTAGCCGTAGCTCGGGTCAAAGGCGTAGTAGTCGATCTTGAAATCCAGCGTCTCGCCCTCGGCGAGCGCCCGGACGGCCCGGGCGTCCTGATCGCCTTCCCAATACTGATAGTCCTCCGGATCGAAGGTCCAGCGGCCGTCCGCGTCGAGGTCGAAGCCGGCGGGCGCGCTCATGAAGGTTCCGCCGAACTTCAACGCGTCGCCCTCCGCGTCGAAGGCGGTCGTGGAGAGGTCGCCGGAGGCGACGCCGCCCGCCGTCATGGTCGCGGTCCGGGCCTGGACGACCGGCCGGTCGTTGGTCCCCGTCACCGTGACCGTCACGCTGGCGGTCCGGGTGTCGCCGTCCTTGTCGACGACGGTGTAGGTGAACACCTCCGTCGCCGTTTCGCCTTCGGCCAGGCGGTCGAAGCCGCCGGCCGGCTTGAACCGGACCACGGCCGAGGGCGTCGCGCCCGCCAGGTCCATCGAGACGATCTCGACGGAGCCGCCGGCCGGCTGGGCGATCGTGACGGAGCGCACGCCGTCGGCGACCAGGTCGTTGGCGAGCAGGTCCAGCGTCACGCCGGCCGCGTCGTCCTCCGACAGGGTCGCGGCGTCGGCGGCCAGCGTCACGGCGCGGTCCGCCGGATCGATCGCGCGGCCGTCGACGACGACCTCCAGCCGCTCCACGCCCGTCACGCCCAGCCCCAGCGAGCCGAAGGAGAAGGCCGGCGCGTCGGTCCGCCCCTGGATGTGGGCGACGAAGCGGTGCACGTCCTGGCGAACGCCCTCGCGGTCCCATTCGGCGGCGGTCAGGACGAGGCGCAGCGTGTCGCGGCCCGTTCCGCCGTCGTAGAGGTCGACCGCGCCCGCGTTCTCCGCGGCGACGTAGACCAGGAGGTCGTCGCCCTCGCCGCCCTCGACGCGGTCGGAGCCCGATCCGCCGTCGAGCAGGTCGTTCCCCTCTTCGCCGAACAGCGTGTCGTCGCCGCCCAGGCCGTAGACGAAGTCGTCGCCCTTCTTGGCGTAGACGGTGTCGCCCGAAGCCGTGCCGCGCAGCGTGTCCGCGCGGCCGGTGCCGTTGATCTTCTTCATGCCGTGGATCCCCCCGAGAGCGTGATTCTCCCCGGGAGGAAGTTGTAAAAAACTCCTAACCGCGATCAATCGGTGATTCCGGATCGGACCAGTCCGGGACAGCGGCCGCGGGCGGTAACGAAATCGGGTCCGCGGCGCCGGCGGGCGCGTCGCCATCGTCGTCGTCGCGGTCGGGCGCGGACGAGCGGACGCAGTCG
>DASVSW010000111.1:0-4679 GCA_036387895.1 Sphingomonas sp. | reverse complement strand
TACGACTTCAATGCGTATCTGCGTCCCGCGCCGGCGTCGGCGCCCGAGACCACGCCGGAGCCCGTGGAGCCGACGCTCGCGGCGATCCCGCCGGAGTTCCTGGCGGGCGGCGACCATGAGGACTTCACCCCGCCGCCGATCGATCCGACGGTGGCCGTGGTCGACCGCGGCCTGCTGGCGGAACGCGGGATGATCGTGCCCGGCGCTCCCGTCGGTCCGCTCGCGGAGGAGTTCCGGCTGGCCAAG
The DNA here is from genome assembly GCA_036387895.1 of Sphingomonas sp. GTDB lineage: Bacteria > Pseudomonadota > Alphaproteobacteria > Sphingomonadales > Sphingomonadaceae > Sphingomonas. Next base: position 4,433 of record DASVSW010000111.1, on the reverse strand, counting down.
CGCCACGTGCTCGGGCTGAAGCGCCTCATCGAGGAGGGCGACGCGCCCGAGCGCGCGCGCACCGCGCTGATCTGCTCGGCCCGGCCCAACGACGGCAAGACCTTCTGCGCGATCAACCTCGCGCTATCGATCTCGGCCGAGCGCGACACGGAGGCGCTGCTCGTCGACGCCGACTTCGCCAAGCCGGACGTGTGCCGCGTGCTGGGGCTGCCCGACGGGCGCGGGCTGCTCGACGCGCTCGACGACCCGTCGATCGACCCGGAGGCGCTGGTGATCCGGACGGACGTGCCGGGGTTCTCCGTGCTGCCCGCGGGCACGCGGACGACCGGCGACACCGAGCTTCTGGCCAGCAACCGCACCCGGGCCGTCGTGGCGCGGCTGCTGGCGGCCAATCCGCGCCGCGTGATCCTGTTCGACTCGCCTCCCGCGCTCGCCGCCTCGCCCGCCGCCGTGCTCGCGGGCCAGGTGGGGCAGGTGGTGCTCGTCGTCCGCGCCGACCGGACGGGCGAGGGCGAGCTGCGCGAAGCCGTGGGCCTGCTCGACGGGTGCGAGCACGTCCGGCTGCTCATCAACAGCGTGTCCTTCGTGCCGGGCGGTCACCGCTACGGCAATTACGGTTACGGTCAGGAGGCCCTATGAAACGCCCCCAGAATCGCCGGATCGGGCGCTACCTCGCGCTCGGCGCCGCCGCCTTGTCGGCTCCCGCCTTCGCGCAGGACCGGCAGGTCACGGTCCAGCCCTATGTCGAGGTGAACCAGATCCTCACGGCCGACCTGCAGGGCGACGACGTGGTCACCTTCACCACGCTCAGCGCCGGCGTCGACGCCAGCATCCGGACGCGCCGCGCCGAGGGGCAGGTGAGCGCGCGCTACGACCATCTGTTCTCGTGGGACGACGACGTCGGCGACACCGACGTGCTGTCCGGCCTCGCTCGCGGATCGTTCGCGGTGGCGCCCGGCTTGTCGATCGAGGGCGGCGCGCTCGCCACGCGGACGCGGACCGACCGGCCGGGCCTGGGCGGCTCACCCGTGCTCCTGACCGACGACCTCGACGCGACCAGCCAGGTCTACTCGCTCTACGCCGGGCCGACGCTGTCGCGCCGGATCGGCGTGGCGCAGCTCGATGCAGCCTACCGGATCGGCTACACCAAGGTGGAGAGCCCGGACGCCTTCGGCTTCACGCCTGGGGGGGGCAGTCGCGACTTCTTCGACGACGCGACCAACCACCTCGCCACCGCGCGGCTGAGCGTCGCGCCGCGCGCGTTGCTCCCGGTCGGCCTGGCGCTGAGCGGCGCGTACGAGCGCGAGGACGCGGGCCAGCTCGACGGCCGGTACGAAGGCTATTTCGTCCGCGGCGACGTGCTCGCCCCCGTGTCCGCCACCGTCGCGCTCGCGGGCGGGGTCGGGTACGAGCGCATCGAGACCTCGGGCCGCGACCCGCTGCTGACGCCCGCGGGCCTGCCCGTGATCGACGAGGACGGCCGCTTCGCGACCGACCCCGCCAGCCCCCGGCGCATCGACTACCGCACCGACGGCGTCTTCTACGACGTCGGCGTCGTGTGGCGCCCCAACCGCCGGGCGGAGGCGCGGGCCAGCGTCGGCGAGCGTTTCGGCTCGTTCAGCGGCACGGGCTCGATCACCTACCAGGCCACCGACCGGCTGAGCGTCGCGGTCGGCGTGTACGACGGCATCCAGACCTTCGGGCGCCAGCTCCGCACGGGACTCGCCAACCTGCCGACCAGCTTCGTCTCGGCGCGCGACCAGTTCACGCAGCAGTTCAGCGGCTGCGTCTTCAGCGGGTCGGGCCAGAGCCCGGGCGGCTGCCTCAATTCGGTGTTCCAGTCGATCAACACGACCAGCTACCGCGTCCGCGGGATCGACGGGGTCGTCACGCTCACCCGCGGGCCAGGCGTGATCGGGTTCGGCGCGGGCTACGCCAACCGCGACTTCCACACGCGCCGCGTGCCGCTGGGCGTGAGCATCACGGGGCTGGAGGACGAGAGCGCCTACGTCCAGGGCTTCTACTCGCAGCCGCTCGACGCGGTGTCGGGCTTCGACGCCCAGGCCTTCTTCAACTGGTACAACCAGATCGGGGTGGCGGACGACGAGCTCCTCTCGGCGGGCGCGGTGGCGAGCTACTACCGCCAGTTCGGCCGTCTGTCGGCGACCGCGTCGCTCGGCCTCTACAGTTTTCGGGTCGGCGATTTCGACGACTCTCTGTCCGCGCAGGCGCTGATCGGCGCGCGATACACCTTCGGCGGAGTGCGCTGATGTACGACGAGCATTTCGGGCTGACGGGGCGACCCTTCCAGCTCACCCCCGACCCCCGCTTCTGGTACGAGACGGCCACGCACCGCAAGGCGATGGCGTACCTCGGCTACGGCCTGGCGCAGGGCGAAGGCTTCATCGTCGTCACCGGCGACGTGGGCGCGGGCAAGACCACGCTGATGGGCCATCTGCTCGACCAGATCGACCGGACGCGGCTCAACCCCATCTCGATCCTGTCCAGCGCGATCGAAGCGCCCGACCTTCTCCGCACGGTCGCGACGGGCCTGAAGGTCGATCCGGCCGGGCTGCCCAAGGCGCAGCTGCTCACCGCCATCGAGCGCGGGCTCGACGCCGTCGCGCGCACCGGGCGGCGCACGCTCCTCATCGTCGACGAGGCGCAGGCGCTGCCGATCGACTCGTTGGAGGAGCTCAGGATGCTCTCCAACTTCCAGGCGGGGGGCGGCCACGCGCTGATCCAGATCGTGCTCCTCGGCCAGCCCGAGTTCCGCGACCGCCTCCAGGGCGAGGACAGGCTGGAGCAGCTGCGCCAGCGCGTCATCGCGATCCACCATCTCGATCCGATGACGATCAACGAGGTCGCGGACTATGTCGCGCACCGCCTGTCGGTGGTCGGCTGGGATGGCCGTCCCGACTTCGCCGCCGAAGCCTTCCCCGCGCTGTACCATGCCTCTGAGGGCGTCCCGCGCCGGTTGAACCAGCTCGCCGGGCGCGTCATGCTCCACGCCGCGATGGAGGGCTCGGATCTGATCGACGCCCGATCCGTCGAGGCGGTCGCTGCCGACCTCAAGACGGACATGGCCCCCAAGGCCGTGCTCCCGACGCCCGAACCCGCTTCCGCGGCCGAGCACGCCTCCGCCATCCCTATCCGGTCGGCTCAGGCGGACGCGGCGACGCTCCAGCGGATCGCGGCGCTCGAAAAGCGCGTCGAGCTGCAGGACGCGGCGTTGCGCCGGGTGCTGACGCTCCTCGTCGACTGGATCGAGGGCGACCTCCAGCCGCCGTCCGCCGAGGCGTTCCGCGGCCGAGCCGCGTAGCCGCCATGCTCAACGGCCTGTCGGTCGACGTGGAGGAGTGGTTCCAGGTCGGCGCGTTCGAACGGGTGATCGACCGCGCCGACTGGGACAGGCTCGAGTCGCGCGTCGAGCGCAACACCGGGGCGGTGCTCGACCTGTTCGCCGAAGCGGGCGTGAAGGCGACCTTCTTTACGCTGGGCTGGGTCGCGCACCGCCGCCCGGCGCTGATCCGCCGCATCGTCGCGCAAGGCCATGAGGTCGCCAGCCATGGCTGGGACCATCAGCGCGTCTTCACCTTCACGCCCGACGCGTTCCGCGCCGACCTCGCCCGCGCGCGCGGGGCGCTGGAGGACGCGGGCGGCGTCGCCGTCACCGGCTATCGCGCGCCGAGCTTCTCGATGGACGCGCGCACGCCCTGGGCGCACGCCGTCCTGGCGGAGGCGGGCTACGCCTATTCGTCGAGCGTCGCGCCCGTGCGCCACGACCATTACGGCTGGCGCGACGCTCCGCGCTACGCCTTCCGACCGCTAGACGATTCCGCGCTGATCGAGGTCCCGGTCACGGTGGCCGAGGTCGCGGGGCGACGGCTCGCGGTGGGCGGCGGCTTCTTCCGGCTGCTGCCCGCGGCGCTGACCGACTTCGCGGTGCGGCAGGTCAACCGGCAGGGCCAGCCGGCCATGTTCTACTTCCACCCCTGGGAGGTCGACCCCGACCAGCCGCGCGTCCGCCACGCGCCGCTCAGGTCTCGGCTGCGGCACTACGCCCGGCTGGGCGCGATGGCGGGCAAGCTGCGCGGATTGGCGCGGCGACACGAGTGGGGGCGGGTGGACGCGGTGGTGGCGGGGTCGCTGACACCTCCTCTGCTCCGTCATGCCGGACTTGATCCGGCATCCACGCGCGGCGCTTCGTCCGATGATGCTGGCGTCGATCAAGCGGACGCGGATGGACCCCGGCTCAAGGCCGGGGTGACGAGCTGAGGATCGGGCGGTCGTGACCTATTTGTCTCCCGTTTCCACCTCCATCGCTGTCCGCGAAGCCGACCTACGCGACAACGGCGAGGCCGCGCGGATAGACGCGTTCGTCCGCGACCTCGGCGGCTCGCCCTTCCACCTCAGCGGCTGGAGCCGCGCGG
>DASVSW010000110.1:0-9806 GCA_036387895.1 Sphingomonas sp. | reverse complement strand
TCCGTTCGCCCTGAGCCTGTCGAAGGGCCGTTCTTCCTGAGAAGAAAGGCGAGGCTTCGACGAGCTCAGCCCGAACGGAAAAGAATCAGGCCACGAAGACCAGGATGATCATCGTCACGAAGGCGAGCAGGCCGAGCAGCTCGGCGCCCGCGAAGCCGATGAACAGACGGCCCTGCTGGCTGTCGGCGGCGCCGGGGTTGCGCAGCGCGCCCTCGAGGAACGAGGCGAACACGTTGCCCACGCCGAGCGCCGCGATGCCCATGCCGATCGCGGCCAGACCGGCGCCCAACAGCTTAGCGGCTTCTGCGTCCATGATATTCACTCCAGTTCGAAAGATGGAAAAGGTTGCGGGGTTCACGCCAACGCGTCGGAAACCGGCCTCAGTGCAGGTTGACGGCGTCGTTGAGGTAGACGGAGGTGAGCAGCGCGAAGACGTACGCCTGGATGGCGGCGACGAGCAGCTCGAGCAAAGTGATGCCGATCATCAGGATGAAGCTCGGCAGCGTGATGATCGCCGCGTAGCCCGGCCCGAGGTTGATGCCGTTGATCACGAAGGCGGCGAGCACCTTCAGCAGGATGTGCCCCGCGGTCATCGCGACGAACAGCCGCAGGCCCAGCGAGAAAGGCCGCACCAGGAAGCTCAGCAGCTCCACGACGAAGATCAGCGGGATCATCAGCGCCGGCGTGCCGTGCGGCACGAACAGCGAGAAGAAGTGGAAGCCGTGCCGCCCGAAGCCGACGATCAGCACGATCGCGAAGCTGATCACCGCGAGCACGCCCGTCACGGTCAGATGGCTGGTCACGGTGAACGGGTGGACGCCCGGCACGATGCCGAACGGCAGCAATCCCAGCACGTTGGCGAACAGGATGAACATGAACAGCGAGAAGACGTAAGGGACGAAGCGCTTGCCCTCCGGCCCGATATTCGACGTCAGCATGTTCTGGATGAAGCCGGTGAAGCCCTCCACCGCCATCTGCCAGCGGCCGGGCACCAGCTCGCGCTTGGAGCCGAGCAGCACGAACAGCCACAGGCTCGCGAGCGTGATCACCATCCACAGCGCCGAGTTCGTGAAGGTCAGGTCGTAGCCGCCGACGATCCAGCGCTGCTCACCGAACGCGGGTTCGATGAGGAACTGGTGCATGGGGTCGATCTTGCTGCCCGACTCTGCCGCCACGGTGTCTCGCGCCCTGTCTTGAATGCGGAAAACGCCCGGTTATTCCGGGCGTTCGCCTGAGATCCGGATGATTTGCCTGAACGCGACGGCTATTCCGAGGAACAGCATCACGATCAAGGCCCAAGGCTTCGCGTTGCCCATCAGCCGGTCGATCAACCAGCCGATCAGCGCGCTGCCGACGAGGCTCCCGATCAGCGCGGCGAGGACGCGGTTGCCCTGAGAATAGCCGCGATCGACTTCCTCACGCACCTGTCCCGTCCGCAACGCTTCGCGATGCCGGGCGTCGCGCAGCCGGTCGTCCAGCGCGCTCAGCCGCGGATCCTCCGCGCTTCGGGATTCCCGTCCGGGACCGTTCTCCGCCACGCGACCCTCCTTTGAATGACATCGGGGGAGCGCGCGGGCGGCGAGCGACCCCGCCAAGGCACCGGCCGTTTAGCAGGGGGTCGTGACGTGTCAACAGCTTGGGCTGGCCGCCCTACCCTCTCCCGCTCGCGCGGGAGGGGGCCGGGATCAGACGCAGCGCGGGTCGCGCTCCGGCGCGCCGCTTCCGCGCGTGGCCCAGGCGCCGCCCGGGGTCTGGTACTTCTCGCCGGGCGCCGTCTGCGCGATCAGGTTGCAGCCGCTGGTGAAGGCGAGCTGCTCGACGGTGGCGCCGCTGTCGTTCGCCTTCTGCGTGTAGGCGGACTTGCGCTGGATGTTGATCTTGTTGACGAGCGCGCGGACCTCCGGCCCGCCGGACACGACGCCCAGATAACCGTCGGGCTGCTCGCCCACCTGCCCCGCCGATCGCGCGGCGGCGTAGGCCGGGTCGCGCTGCGCCCAGGCTGCCCCCGCGACGCCCGCGGCGGCCAGCGCCGCTCCGATCATCCATTTGGCATTTGGCATCAGAATATCCCCGGGTTCTGCTGGATCAGCGATTTCGCGTCGTTGTCCAGACGGTACACGACTTCCTGCGTGACGTTGATGTTCAAGTTGATCACGATCGGCTTGTCGGGCGCCGCCACGTTGACGCACCCGGCGCTCAGGCCGACCAGGACCGCCATCGCCGCCCGCATGTGGTTCACCGTTTCGCTCATGGCATGTTCCTGCTTGCGGGGGGCTGAATGACGGGCGGCTGCGCCCGGCGGTTCTGTTCTTCGATCAGCGCGGGGAGGTTGCGCTGGATGAGCCGGGCGGGATCGTAGAAGCCACGCGCCGAGTCGATCAGGCCGCGGAAGGGCGCCTTGACGCGGATGTTGAACACCAGCGGCAGCCTCTGGAGACGGCGGATCAGGAAGTTCGACTTCGTCCCCTCGCCCTGGCTGACGCCCGCGAACCGGACCTCGGTCACCATCTCGCCAGCGAGCGGGCCGTTCATGACCATGTCGAGGTCGCGGTAGCGCAGCGCCCGGAGCGACTGGAAGGCGAGGTCGCCCCAGAAGCCCAGGTCCTTCTGCGTCAGCTCGCCGACATAGGCGATCGTGCCCCCGCCGTCGCGCACCGCCAGCCGCCCCTCCTCGATCCGCCCGCCGCGCTCGTCGAAGATCATCGGCAGCACGCCGTCGAACACGCCCGTGGCGTTCAGGTTGTCGAAGTCGAACTGCTGGAGGAACTGCCCCGCCTCCATGCCGGCGACGCGGAAGGTCAGGAGCTTGGGCCGGGCCTGGCCGAAGTCGAGCAGCGTCGGCTCGAGCGTCAGCGTGCCGCCCGCGAAGGGCCATCGACCGCCCTCCACCTGCACGCGCGCGTCGGGAAGCGTGCGATAGCGGACCTCGCCGTCGGTCACCGCGATCCCCGGATTGAGGCTGCGCACCCGCACGACCTGCCCCGGCGCCGAGCGGAGGGAGAGCAGGTCGTCGAACACGATGGTCCCCGCCAGCCCCTCGACGGGTCCGAAGGCGGCGGCGAGGTCGACGCCGTCGGTGCGGAACTCGCCCGTGCTGGTGACCGCCGCCGGATCCCAGGCGATGCGTCCCTGCCCACGCACCGAGCCGCGCACGTCCGCGACGACGCCGAAGGCGAGCCGGGTCAGCGCCTCGGGCTGCAGCCGCTCGTCGAACGACACCCCCGCGACGTCGAGCAGCGCCTCGCCGCTCCCCCGGCTAAGATCGTGGGCGATGCGCACGTCCACCACCTCGCGACGAGAGGCGGGGTGAAGCAGCGTGGACGTGACGGCGATCCGCCCGCCCGCGAGGCGGAAGGCCACGTCCTCGCTGCGCATCGGCTCGAACCGCCCTCCCGTCTCCGCGACGTCGGCCGAGCCCGTCAGCGTAAGCGCGCCGTCCTGCAGCCGCCACACGCCGCTCGCGCCGGAGAGCAGCAGCGGCACGTTCGCGATCCGGCCGCCGGTGTCTGCGAAGCGCCCGGCGAGTCCGCCGTCCCCGGCGCGGCCGCGGAGCTCGCCGACGTCGATCCGGGTCACGCGCCCCTCGGTCCCGATCCGCGCCGCCAGATCGCGCACGACGAAGCCGCCATCGCTCAGCGCCACCTCCGCCCCGCTCGCGGCGAGCGCCACGGGGGTGCTCCCGATTCGTCCCGCCAGACGCGGCGCAGCGATGCGCGCGCCGCCGCTCACGTTTCGGCCGGCGACGCGGAAGAGCGCGCGGCCGGTCGGGCAGAGGCTCACCCGCGTCGGCCCGGCGACGAAGCCCGAAACGGCGAGCCGCCCGAACGACACGGGCGTGCACGCCGGGTTCACCAGCAGCGCCGCGCGCCCGTCCCAGCTAAGCGCCAGCGGGGCGCTCAGCCCGTCGACGCGGCCGCCGCCGAGCGGACCGGACAGCGTCGCGGTCGCCGCGATCCGCGTCGTCCCGTCCGCGCCGGCGGTGAACGACACCGGCGACAGCGCCAGGCCCGATCCGCCGGCCGACATCGGCGCGATCCGGGCGAGGCCGCGAAGCGGGGCGCCGGGGGCGGCCTGGTCGAGGACGACGCGCATCCCCGGCAGGCCGCCGCCGCCGACCACCGCCGTCCCGTCGACGCGCAGGCCCGCGCGCGACCAGCCGACGCCGTCGCCGCCGTCCAGCCGCACCCGCGCGCCGCTCGCGGAACGCGCGGCGATCCGCCGCACCCGCACCGCCGCACCCTTGCCGATATCGAGCGCGAGGTCCGCGTCGACCGCGAAATCGCGCCCCGCGCGCTCCACGGCGACCGCGATGGCCTTGGCGATTGGACCCACGGGCGTGCCCGCCAACGCGTCGGCGTCGAGACGCATCGGAGAGACCGCCACGCCTTCCCCGCGGACGCGGCCGTCGAAGCCGGTCTCCCGACCAACACGATAGAAACCGTCGAGGCTGAACCGCCGGGCCGTGGCGCCGCCGCCGGCGGCGTCGCCGAACGCGACATCCGCCTCGCCCGACGTGGCGCGGGCGTTCCCACCGAAGGTGACCGTTCCCGCTACCGACGAGGCTCGCGCGCGCGTGAGCGTCAGATCGGCGCTCGCCACCCGGGCCCGCCCCCGCCACCCGTCCAGCGATGGGGTCAGGACCAGATCCGCGTCCGCGCGCGGCCTTTCCGCCCCGCCGCCCCGACAGCGCAGGCTCGCGGCGCGGAGCGGGCCGACCAGCCGGGGCGCCCCGTCCGCCACCGTTACGCGCACTACCGCCTCCGCGCGCTCGGCCGTGCAGCCGCCCGCGTCCACCCGCGCGCTCACCGCCGCGACCCGGCCGTCGAACCCGTCGTCCAGCCGCCCGCGCCCGCTGATCTTGAAACCGACCAGGCCCGACGGCGTCTCCAACCGCACCCGCGCGTCCGCCACGTCGATGACGAGCGCCGGCAGCGTGAAAGGCCTGCCCGTAGGCGGGCCGAGCAGTCGGTCGAGCGTCCCCCAGGACACGCGTCCGTCGACCCAGCGACCGCGCAGCCGGACGCGTCCGGCGCGGACCGTGGTGACGACGGCGCCCGTCCAGCCGATCCGCGTCCCCGTCTCCACCCAGTCGGCGACGAGATCGGGCCGCGCGGGATCGCCGATGACGACGTCGCGCAGCCGCTGCCGCCCGAGGTCGAGCGTCTCCACCTGATACCGGGCGGGGACCCCCGCCCGGCGCAGCTCGCGGTCCAGCGCCGCGCCCGCGATCGGCCGCCGCGCCGCCCAGATCCCGACCAGCAGCAGGGCCAGGAGCGCGACGAGCGCGGCCGCGACGCGCAGGCGACGGCGCGCGGGGCGGATGGTCGACGCGTCGCTCTCCTCCACCGACCTCGCCTTCGCCGCCTCGCCCAAGCTCCCGCCTTTGGCTTGCCGGACGGCGGCTTGCAATCGCGTGAACCGCCGCCCTAGGCTGGCCGGCGATGGCAGACGCCGATCCCGCTCCGGAAACGCCGAACGACTCGGCCGGGCACCGGAAGCGGCTGCGACGGCGGCTGGCGACGGGCGGCGGCGACGCGCTGCTCGACCATGAGCTGATCGAGTACGTGCTGGCGCTCGCCATCCCGCGCCGCGACACCAAGCCGCTGGCCTACGCGCTCCTGCGCGAGTTCGGCGGGATCGGCGGCGTGCTGACCGCGGACGGCGAAGCGCTGGGCCGGGTCGACGGCATGGGCGAGACCTCGGTGGCGGCGATCAAGATCGCCCAGGCGGCGGCGCTCCGGCTGTTACGCGCAGACGTGGCGGAGCGCCCGGTCCTGTCGAACTGGCAGGCGCTGCTCGACTATCTCCGCGCGAGCCTCGCGCATGAGACGGTGGAGCATGTCCGCGTGCTGCACCTCAACGCCAAGAACATGCTGATCCGCGACGAGCTGATGAGCAGCGGCACGACCGACCAGGCGGCGGTCTACGTCCGCGAGGTGATCCGCCGCGCGATCGACCTGGGCAGCGCCGCGATCATCCTGGTCCACAACCACCCGTCGGGCGATCCGACCCCGAGCCGCGCCGACATCGAGATCACCCGCGCGATCGCGGCCGCGGGCAAGCCGTTGGGCGTGATCCTCCACGACCATCTGATCATCGGCGTGGCCGGTCACACCAGCATGCGGGCGCAAGGGCTGTTCTGAACCTGGAACGGCCCGTCCGACCCGCTAACTACATCGCCGTCGGCGTCAGGAACCCCGTCAACTCCGCCAAAGTGACTGCGCGCGACTTGTCCGCGTCGGCCTGCGCGAACGCCGCGCCCAGCCAGGTCCGCGTAGCGGGCGCCGTCGGCTGGAGCGTCGGGTCGGCGATCGTCTTCAGCTTAAGCATCCAGTCGCCGAACTCCGCCGTGGTCAGCGCGCCGTCGCGGTCCTTGTCATAGGCCGGGAACTCGCGGGCGACGATCGCCGCGACCTGCGCGGGCGTCGTGGCCGGCGTCGCCGTGATGGCGCCGGCGCCGCTCGTCATCGCAGGGCCGGAGGGCGCGGGCGCGACCGGCGTCGCCCGAGCGGTGACGACCGGCTGCGGCGCCGGAGCGGGCGTCGGCTTGGCCTGGGCCGCGACAGGCGACTGCGCGGCCGGGGCCGGGGCCGAGGCGACCGGAGCGGGCGTGGAGGTCGTCCCGGCCGGAGCGGGCGTTGAGGTCGGTCCCGCCGGAGCGGCGACGGGCGGCTGCGCAGTCGTGGGCGCGGTCGACATAAGCGCCGACGGAGTCTGCGTAGGCGACGCCGTCTGCTGCGCCGACAAGGGCGCGGCGATCAGAGTCGCGGTCGCGAGCAGAAGCTTGTTCATGTTCATGCCTTCCTTCGCTGGCGTCGCGCCGCATCTGGACCGCGTCCGGGCGAGACCATGCCGATCACTGTCGGAGGTACGGTGTTGCTTAGCATATGGTTGCGCGCCCGCGCGATTTGTAGGGCGCGGCCCGTCCCTGCTAACGCCCGCCCCGTCTCACCGTTCGTCCGAGGATCCCCATGGTACCGCGCTACTCCCGCCCCGACATGGCCGCGATCTGGACGCCGGAGTCGCGCTACGCGATCTGGTTCGAGATCGAGGCGCACGCGACCGACGCGCTGGCCGAGCTGGGCGTGGTGCCGAAATCGGCCGCCGAGGCGCTGTGGCGCTGGTGGGCGACGGAGCCCGCCATCGACGTCGAGCGGATCGACGCGATCGAGGCGGTGACCAAGCACGACGTCATCGCCTTCCTGACCTGGGTCGCCGAACAAGTGGGTGACGAGGCGCGCTTCATGCACCAGGGCATGACCTCGTCGGACGTGCTCGACACCTGCCTGGCGGTCCAGCTCGCGCGCGCGGCCGACATCCTCCTAGCCGACCTCGACCGCTTGCTCGAGGTGCTCCGCGCCCGCGCGTTCGAGCACAAGCTGACGCCGACCATCGGCCGCAGCCACGGCATCCACGCCGAGCCGGTGACCTTCGGCCTCAAGCTCGCCCAGGCGCACGCGGAGTTCGCGCGCAATCGCGAACGGCTCGCCGCCGCTCGAACTGACGTGGCCACCTGCGCCATCTCGGGCGCGGTCGGCACCTTCGCCAACATCGACCCCCGCGTCGAAGAGCATGTCGCCGCCAAACTGGGCCTGATGGTCGAGCCCGTTTCGACCCAGGTGATCCCGCGCGACCGCCACGCGATGTTCTTCGCGACGCTCGGCGTGATCGCCTCCTCCGTCGAGCGGCTGGCGACCGAGGTCCGCCACCTGCAACGCACCGAAGTGCTGGAGGCGGAGGAGTATTTCTCGCCGGGTCAGAAGGGCTCCTCGGCGATGCCGCACAAGCGCAACCCGGTGCTGACCGAGAACCTGACCGGCCTCGCCCGCATGGTCCGCGGCTATGTCACGCCCGCGCTGGAGAACGTGGCGCTCTGGCACGAGCGCGACATCAGCCACTCGTCCGTCGAGCGCTACATCGGCCCCGACGCCACCATCACGCTCGACTTCGCGCTCGCGCGGCTGACGGGCGTGATCGACAAGCTCCTCGTCTATCCCGACCGGATGGAGCGGAACATGAACCGCATGGGCGGCCTCATCCACTCGCAGCGCGTCCTCCTCGCGTTGACGCAGGCCGGCGTCAGCCGCGAGGACAGCTACCGCCTCGTCCAGCGGAACGCGATGCGCGTGTGGGAGGCGGACGGCGCGCTGTCGCTCAAGGATCTGCTGCTCGCCGACCAGGAGGTGACGGCGACGCTGTCGTCGGCGGAGATCGAGGACCGGTTCGACCTCGGCTACCACCTCAAGCACGTCGACACGATCTTCGCCCGCGTGTTCGGGAGCGCCGACCGGCCCTGACGAGTGCACTTCCTGCATTCACGGTAGCACGTAATAAACGTGCGCCCGGGCGTAACGAGACCCACATGACTCCGTGCCGGACCTTTCCGGCGAGGAGACCGAACCATGCGCAGCTTCGAGGCCGTCGCGAACACCGTCATGGCGTTCGCGGCCCAGGCGCTGGTGGTCGGGGTGGTCGTGACCACCTTCTAACCATCGGCCCCCGCCCTCTTGCGGGAGGGCGGCACGGGGCCTCGGTCCACCCGCGCCCGGACGGGTGAGCGCGGACGGCCGGCTCAGCCCGCGAACGCCGCCTTCATCTTGGCGAAGAAGCCCTGGGTCTCGGGGCATTCGTCGCCCGTCTCCGTTTCCCGGAACATCTCGAGCAGTTCGCGCTGGCGCGTCGACAGCTTGGTCGGCGTCTCGACTTCGATCTGCACGACCAGGTCGCCCGCCCCGCGGCCCTGTAGCACGGGCATCCCGGCGCCGCGCTGACGCAGCTGCTTGCCCGACTGAATGCCCGCGGGAATGCGGATCTCGTGGCTTTCGCCGTCGAGGCCCGGGATATGGAGCGTGCCGCCTAGCGCCGCGGTGGTGAAGCTGATCGGCGCGCGCGCGAACAGCGTCGTGCCCTCGCGCTCGAACAGCGCGTGGCGCTTGATGTGGAGGAAGATGTAGAGGTCGCCGGCCGGCGCGCCGCGCGCGCCCGCTTCGCCTTCGCCGGTCAGGCGGATGCGCGTGCCCTCGTCGACGCCGGGCGGGATGTTGACCTCCAGCGTCTTGGTCTTCTCGACGCGGCCGTCCCCGCGGCATTCGGCGCACGGGTCGGTGATCACCTGCCCCGACCCCTGGCAGACGGGGCAGGAGCGTTCGACCACGAAGAAGCCCTGCTGCGCCCGCACCTTCCCGTGCCCGGCGCAGGTGTGGCACGTCCGCGCATTGGTGCCCGCCTTGGCGCCCGAGCCGTGGCAGGAGCCACACTGCGCCGACACGTCGACGGTGATCTCCGTCTCCTTGCCGTGGTACGCGTCCTCCAGCGCGATCTCGAGATCGTAGCGCAGGTCCGCGCCGCGCCGCTGGGGCTGACGCCCGCCGCGACCGCCGGCCCCGCCGCCGTTCATGAACTCGCCGAAGACGCTCTCGAAGATGTCGGAAAAGCCGGAGAAATCCTGCGCGCCGGCGCCCGCGCCGTTCTGGCGGAACGCCGCATGGCCGAACCGGTCGTAGGCCGCGCGCTTCTGCGGGTCCTTGAGGCAGTCATAGGCCTCGTTGACCGCCTTGAACTTCGCCTCGGAGTCCTTGCAGCCGGCGTTCTTGTCCGGATGGTACTTCATCGCGAGCTTACGGTACGCCGACTTGATCGTCGCCCCGTCGGCCCCGCGCTCGCAGCCGAGCAGCTCGTAATAATCGATATCGGTGGTCATACTCGCCCCCACGCCTTCCCCTCGCCCACCCGCTTACCGGAAAGACGAGGGGAAAACATAGCCTTACGCTTTCTGCGAGTCGTCGACTTCCGAGAACTCGGCGTCG